>JBIIIA010000379.1:0-3650 GCA_044235195.1 Thermoflexales bacterium | reverse complement strand
GCGCTCCCCGGCTTTCACCGTCTCGCGCTTCTTTCTGATTCGTCCGCTTCGTTGGTCGAGCGGAGTAGCAATATATCCATTCCCACCACCGATGTCAACCCCCTGACGACACTTTTTAAGGTTGAGCTTCGGCGCACGATCGGCCGAACCATGCATTGCACACCGGGCTGCTGTCGGGCAGCATCGGCAAATGACGACGCAGGCGGCAGAGAGAGAGTCCGATCACATTCAGGGGGCAGCCGCGAATCTCCTCGACCGGCCGAAATACGGGATGCTGCACGGCGTAGCTGCCGGCCTTGTCGAAAGGATCGCCGCTGGCGATGTACGCTGCGATCTCCTCGTCATCGTACGCACGCATCTGCACATCGGAACGCAGCAATTCGATGCTGCAGCGCTCTTCCTGCCCTGCTCCCCCTTCGAGCACGACGAGACAGGATTGCACCACGTGCGCCCGCCCACGCAGACGTCGCAGCATGCTCCAGGCCTCGGCCGCGTCGGCCGGCTTGTTGAGCATTTCGTCGTCCAGCAGCACGGTGGTGTCGCTGGCGATCACCACCCATTCCCCGGCACCGACGCGCAAATCCGCAGCGATCGCCTCTGCCTTGGCTCGGGTGATGCGCTGCTGTGTGTCGGACGGCGATTCCCCGGGCAATGGATCTTCGTTCACGTCCGATGCACGGGCGCTGAACGGCACGCCGAGCTGCGTAAGCAGCTGCCGACGGCGCGGCGACGCCGACGCCAGGACGATCTTTCTTTCGGTGCCCACGGCTCAGCTGACGAATTCCGTGCGCCGCAGATCGTTGATGTGCTCCAGCGCCCGCCCAGTGCCGAGCGCCACGCACGCCATCGGCGTATCCGCGACATATGCCGGCACTCCCGTCTCTTTGGTCATGTACTCGTCGAGTTTACGCAGCAGCGCCGTCCCGCCGGTCATCGCCATGCCCCGGTCGATGATGTCCGACGCCAGCTCCGGCGGCGTGCGCTCCAGCACGCTCTTCACCACGCCGGAAATCTGCGCCAGCGGCTCCTGAATCGCCTCCGTGACCTCGCTCGACGTCAGCTCGATCATCTGCGGCAGGCCGCTCACCTGGTCGCGCCCCTGCACCTGCATCACCAGCTCCTCCTCGAGGGGCATGGCGCTGCCGATGCGCAGCTTGACCTCCTCGGCCGTCGGTTCGCCGATCGCGAGGTTGTACTTGCGGCGCACGTAGTTCTGAATGGCGTAATCGAGCTTGATGCCCCCCACGCGGACCGAGTTGGCCGACACGATGCCGTTCATCGACACCACGGCGGATTCCGCCGTGCCGCCGCCGATGTCCAGCACCAGATTGCCGGTGGCCGTGTCGACCGGCAGGCCGGCGCCCAGCGCGGCCGCCAGCGGTTCGCGCAGCAGGAACACCTGATTGCGGTCCGCTCCGGCCTCGATCGCCGCCTCGCGCACCGCGCGCCGCTCGACGCTCGTCACCCCGTAAGGCACGCCGATGACGACCCGCGGCGGGAACAGCGAAAATCCGCGCGCCATGCGGATGAAATGCCCGAGCATCGTCTGCGTCACCTGGTAGTCGGCGATCACACCGTCGCGCAGTGGACGCGCCACTTCGATGTTGTCCGGCGTGCGGCCGTACATCTGGCGCGCCTCTTCCCCGACTTCGACCACGCGGTCTTCGCGCGTGAGCAGCGCCACCACCGAAGGCTCCTGGATCACGATTCCCTTGCCCCGCACGTACACCACGACGTTGACGGTGCCCAGGTCGATGCCGATGTCCGCTCGAAAAATGCTCATGGGGAAACCGAAAAGAGCGACGCATCAGACACCGCCGTGCGTCGCTCGTGTCGGCAAAAAAGCTGCACGCCGGCTTAGTCCGACGTCGTCGCGCGCGGATTGTGCTTGCGCGCCACGTTCAACCGCACCTGGCTGCGGCGCAGGGCCGCTTCCATGCGGAATATGTCTTCCTTGCTGCTCGGCGCACTGCGCAGCAGTTCCTCCGCCCGCTTGCGGGCCGCGTCCGCGCGCGACGCATCGATTTCGTCCGCACGCTCCGCGCTGTCCGCCAGAATGATCACCTTGTTGTCGTGAATATCGACGAAGCCGCCGCCGATGGCGTATTCCTCGACGGAAGAGCCGCGCCGAATGCGCAGCTCCCCCGGCTTCAGCGTGGACAGCACCGGCGCGTGATTCGCCAGCACGCCCATCACTCCGTCTCCGCCCGGCACCGTCACCTGGTCGACTTCGCCTTCGAAGACGGTCTTCTCACTGGTGACGATTTCGAGGTGCAATGTCGCCATAGTTATGCCTGCTTGCGGCTCGCCTCGTAGTCCGCCCACACCTCGTCGATCGTGCCCTTCAGCAGGAAGAGCGACTCCGGCACTTCGTCCAGCTCGCCCTTCAGGATGCGGTTGAAGCCGTCGACGGTGTCCTTGATCTTGACGTAGCGACCTTCACGGCCAGTGAACGCCTGCGCCACGTACATCGGCTGCGAAAAGAAGCGCTCCATCTTGCGCGCGCGCGCCACCAGCACCTTGTCGTCTTCCGACAGTTCGTCGATGCCCAGGATCGCAATGATGTCCTGCAGGTCCTTGTAGCGCTGCAGCACGCGCTGCACTTCGCGCGCCACGCGATAGTGCTCGGCGCCGACCAGCAGCGGGTCGAGCAGGCGGCTGGTGCTCGCCAGCGGGTCCACCGCCGGGAAGATGCCCTTTTCCGCGATGCTGCGCTCGAGGTTCACCGTGGCGTCCAGGTGCGCGAACGTCGCCACCGGCGCCGGGTCCGAGTAGTCGTCCGCCGGCACGTAGACCGCCTGCATCGACGTGATCGAGCCGCGCTTGGTGGACGTGATGCGCTCCTGCAGCGCGCCCATCTCGGTCGCCAGCGTCGGCTGGTAACCCACCGCGCTCGGCATGCGGCCGAGCAGCGCCGACACTTCCGAACCGCTCATGACGAAGCGGAAGATGTTGTCGATGAACAGCAGCACGTCGCGGCCTTCGTCGCGGAAATACTCCGCCATCGTCAGGCCCGTCAGCGCCACGCGCAGGCGCACGCCGGCCGGTTCGTTCATCTGGCCGAACACCATGACCAGCGACTTCAACACGTTCGCTTCGGCCATTTCCTTATACAGCTGCGTGCCTTCGCGCGTGCGCTCGCCGACGCCGGCGAACACCGAATAGCCGTTGTGGAACTTGGCGATCGAGCTGATCAGCTCCTGAATCGTGACCGTCTTGCCCACGCCCGCGCCGCCGAAGATGCCCGTCTTGCCGCCCCTCGTGAACGGCGCGATCAGGTCGATGACCTTGATGCCGGTCTCGAGCATTTCGACCGAGCCCTTCTGATCTTCGAACGTCGGAGCCGGACGATGAATCGCATACTTCGTCGCCGCTTCCGGCGCCGGCATGCCGTCGATCGGGTCGCCGAGCACGTTGAAAATGCGGCCGAGCGACGCCGGGCCGACGGGCACGGTGATCGGCGCTCCGGTCGCCACCGCTTCCTGCCCGCGACGCAGGCCGTCCGTGCTGTCCATCGCCACCGCGCGCACTACGTTGTCGCCGAGGTGCATCTGCACTTCGAGCACCAGCCGGCCCCAGCTCATCTGAACTTCGACCGCCTCGTAAATCTCGGGCAACACACCGGCGCTGAATTCGACGTCCACCACGCT
>JBIIIA010000464.1:0-2869 GCA_044235195.1 Thermoflexales bacterium | reverse complement strand
TCGGCGAACGGACGCAGCGGGCTGCGGCGGTCGTCGGCGTCGCTCCAGCGCGCGGCGACGGCGATGATCTCCTCGTGCAGGCGTTCGGCGCGGCGGCCGAAGAGCGACAGGCGGCCGAGCAGCACCACACGGCGCAGCGCGTCGTTGGACTGGGCGAGGCAGGCGCGCGACAGGTCGTGGTGGACGAAGCCCTGCGCGCGGAAGCGCGAGAGCAGGCGCTGGGCGACGCGCTGTTCGAGGTGCAGCTGCACGACGTCGTCGGTCAGGCGGCCGGCGTCGGCGAAGGTGACCGGGCGGATGGGCGCTTCGCGACGCCATTCGGTGAGCGTCTGGTTCGGGCGTCGCGGGCTGCGCAGGGTGTCGAGCGTGGCGGCCCAGCTCGGGTCGGCGTCGGCGCGTCGGTCGAGGGCGGGGAAGCGCCAGCGTTCGGCGTCGAGCGGCGCGAGGGGCGGGGCGCCGAGCAGGTCGAGGGCGGAGGAGAGCGCGTCGCGGAAGGCGTCGGCGCGAAAGTCGAGCCACTTGCGCGACGCGTCCAGCAGCCGGGCGCAGCGGTCGGTCTGCGCGCGCATTTCGGCGTCGCGGGCGCGCACCTGCTCGAGCTCCTCGTCGGAGGCCGCGCGGGCCGCGGCGTCGATGTTCGCATCGGCGATGGCGCGGGCGAGCGCCGCGGCGTCGGCGTGTCGAATGCCGGCGCGCAGGGTTTTCTCGATGTCGACGTCGATGACCTGCGCCAGACTGCCCAGCTCGCGGCGGATGGTCTCGGTCTTTTCGACGAGCACTTCGAGCACGCGGTCTTCGACGCGCTGCGGCAGCACGAAGTAGTGGCAGCGCACCTGCGCTTCGGGCTGCAGCTTGCGGTCGATGCGGCCGTTGCGCTGCTCGATGCGGCCGGGATTCCACGGCAGGTCGAAGTGGAACAGGTCGGCGCAGTGCGCCTGGAAGTTGAGGCCCTCGCGCGCGGCGTCGGTGGCGAGCAGGATGCGCAGCGGTTCGTCGTCCGGGTCGGCGTTGAAGCGGCGCTGCACTTCGTTGCGGCTGCGGCTGCTGGTGAGTCCGTCGATGACGGCGAGGCGCTCGTCGGCGCGGTCGGTGTGTTCGAAGGCCGCGTCGATCTGTTCGCGCAGCCAGCGTTTGGTGCCCTCGCGGTTCTCGGTGAAGATCAGGACTCTGCGGCGGTTCCAGGTGCGGCCGTCGGGCGCGAGCATCTCACGGCGGATCCAGTCGAGCAGCCAGGAGAGTTTGGCGTCGGGCGCATGGCGCGCCTTCTCGGCGACGGCCTGCATGCGGTCGAGCAGGTCCTGCTCGCGCTGCGACGCGGCGATGCCGATGTCGGCCGTCCAATCCGCGATCTCGCGCGCGTCGTCCTGGGCGAGCTCTTCGTCGGTCCGGATGTCTTCGGATTCTGCCTCCGGCATTTCCGGATCCGGCATTCGGCCGTGGGCCGTTTTCTCCCCCTCTCCGTCACGGCGCAGCGGCGCGGCAGCATCGGCCGCAGCGTTGGATTTGCGATGCACCTGCAGTGACCGAGAGAACGCTTCGATCGACGACAGCAGCCGCTGCTGCAGGCCGACGGTGAGCAGACCGGCTGCGGTCTGGGCGCGGCGACCCGCGGTCTGCAGGCGTTCCTCGCGCAGCGTGCGGTACTCGTTCAGCAGGCGCGACAGGACCAGCTCCGGCGCGTCATCCGGCAGGCCGGCGAGCTCGACGCGGATGACTTTGCGCTCGGGGAATCCGCCCTGCACGCGGCGGATGTCTTCCTTGAGACGGCGCACCATGATTTCGTCGAGCGCGCCTTTGCGCACTTTGACGCCGCGGGTGAAGCGGTACGGGTCGAGCAGTTCGAGCAGTGTGGAGAAGCTGTTGGAGTGGCCGTTGTGCGGCGTGGCGGAGAGAAACAGCCGATGTTCGAAGCGGCCGGCCAGGTCGCGCACGGCGCGGGTGAACTTCGTCTCGATGCCGTAGCGGCCGCCGGACGACGGCGCGGCGTGGTGGGCCTCGTCGAGGATGAGCAAGGCGCCGGGCAGGAAGGGGCCGAGCCACTCGCGCAGCGGATCGGTGTAGGTCGGATCCGCCAGCAGATTGTGCGAAATGAGGAAGCGGGTGTGCGTGCGCCACGGATTGACGCCGAAGCCGCGTTCGCGGCGCATGCGGGCGACGTAGGCGCGGTCGAGAATTTCGAAGAGCAGGCCGAAGCGCTCTTCGAGCTCGGCTTTCCACTGATCGATGACGGCGGGCGGGGCCGCGACGACGACGCTGTGGGCGCGGCGGCGCAGCAGCAGTTCGCGGGCGATCAGGCCGGCCTCGATGGTCTTGCCGAGGCCGGTGTCGTCGGCGATGAAGAGGTTGACGCGGGGCAGCTGGAGCGCCTTGCGCAGCGGCTCCATCTGGTAGGCGTCGATGCGGATGCCGGCGCGGAACGGGGACTGGAAGAGCTTCGGGTCGGTGGACGTGACGCAGTTCCACTTGAGGGTATGGAAGAACGCGGCGAATCGCTGCGGGTCGTCGAAGCCGCGGGCAGCGACGTCGTCCCATGCCTCGGCCGTGAAGATGTGCCGGTCGAGCTCATAGTCCCAGAAGACCTCGAGCTCCTCACCCTGCGCGTCGTCGTCGGCGCACGAGAGGCGCACGCACGGCGACTGGCCGGGCGTCCCCGGCAGCGTGACGGCATCGACGATCCAGTGGCGCGAGCGGACGAGCACGAGCTGCCCGGGCTGAGGCGTAGATATCGGTAGGAACGGGGAGAGATTCGACATGGAAGCGATTTACGTGCCCTGACCCGGGAAGTATGGCACGAATCGATGTCGAATATATCGCGCTGTCGCGCATGAGCTCATTTTGGGTGCATCCGTCGTTTGGGGCGACTTTCGAT
>JBIIIA010000378.1:0-3665 GCA_044235195.1 Thermoflexales bacterium | reverse complement strand
CCCAGCACGAAGAGCGACGCCAGCACGATCGGCGTGTCCGTCAGGATCGGCGCGATCGCCACTTTCATGCCCTCGCGCAGGTTGTGCCGCAGCGTCTGCGCGATGATCAGCGTCGACAACGAGCCGGGTGAAATGCCGGCGTTGAAGCCCTGTACGAGAGCGACCCAGAGATACGTCGTCATGGCGTCACGATCGCCGGCACCTCGTGCAGCGTCGCGCACACGCGCATCGCCAGCGCCGCCACTTCCGGCTGCGCCGCCGACTGCAGATCGGGCACCCACACCACGTTCGCCCCGGCGGCATGCCCGGCGCGCACCCCGGCCGCAGAATCCTCGAGCACCAGGCAGCGCTGCGGCGGCGCCCCGGCGCGGCTGGCCGCCAGCAGGAAGATATCCGGCGCCGGCTTGCCGTGCGCTACTTCATCGCCGGTCGAAATGCTGTCGAAGCGCGCGGCATACTTCCCCAGCGTCAAGAGCGCCAGGTCGCGCACGGTCGAGGTGGCCACCACCTTCGGAATGCGGCGCTCCTCGAGCCAGTCGAGCAGCTCGTGCAGCCCCGGCTTGGTCGGCACCCCGGCGGCAAAGACCTCCCGCAGATAGCGGCCGCTGCGTTCCCGGTATTCGTCGATCGGATACGCCGCGCCGAAGTGGCTCAGCAGGAATTTTTCGCTGTCGACCAGCCGCTTGCCGACGAAGTGGGCTTTGTAAAACGCCTCGTCGAAGGGGAAGCCCAGCTCAGCCGACGCGCGCGTCGACGTCTCGCAGTAGATCGACTCGGTGTCGAACATCAGGCCGTCCATGTCGAAGATCACCGCATCGAAGGCCGGCTTCTCGTAGCGGAAGTCGCAGTGGCTGGCCCCTTCCATGATCGTCTGGGTGCGGCGCAGATGCGCGCGCGGGTTGAAGCCGCAGATCAGCGCGCCGTCGCGGTTGCACGACAGCGCCGCACCCAGCTCGGGGATGCCGAGCGCGCGATACATCTCGGCGTAGCGACAGCGCGTCACGTCGAACGCAAATTTCGACTCCGTGCGCTCGCGCACCTCGACGCGCAGCGCGTCGTCGCGCGTCCACGCCTCCATGCTGTCGGCGAGGTGCAGCAGCGAATCGCCGCCCATCTGCTGCGCCAGCGCCGCTCCCTGCTCTTCCGCCACGCGCGCGATCGTCGCACGCACGATCTCCACTACGCGCTCGCGGCCGAATTCCGCCCCCAGCGCCTCGACCAGCGGCGCCACGATGCGCGCCTCGATCTCCCTACGCGTCAACACACCGACGCGATTCAACGTATCCGGTGGAATTTCCATGCGGCGGAGTGTAACGGAGTAGATAGTGATAGTGGATAGTGATAGTGGGATGTGTGCGTGCCCACTATCTACTATCACTATCCACTATCACTTCTCCTACCGCAGCACCGGCACCAGCGGCAGCCAGTAGCTGCGCAGCAGCGACGTGCTCAGCGCGTACTCGCCCATCGGCCGCAGCGCCACGGTCATGACGCGCGTCGTCGGCTCATACACCTGGCCGCGCACGAGAATCCAGCGACCGCTGGCGGAGGAGAGAGGAAAGAGGGGAGAGGAACGAGAAGTGAGAGCACTGCGCTCTTCTTCTCTTTCCTCACTTCTCTCCCCTCTTTCCTCTCCCCTCTCCCCTCTTTCCTCTCCCCCCACCCACTGATACAGCCACGGCCGCTCGCCGTCCTGAATCGCGAAGATCCCCTCGTCGATCGGCAGCTGAATCGTGACCGGGTTCGTCAGCGTCTCCAGCTTCAAGCCGTTCAGCACAGCATCCAGTCGGAAAGAATACATCAGGATGTTCCCCGGCACGCCCGGCGCCGGCGGCAGCGGCGTCATCGTCAGGAAGAACGTGCCTGTAATCCCCTGCGACGGAATCGTCACCACCGCACCGTCGGTCGTCGTGAACACACCGCCCGTGTTGCCCTCGAATTCGATCACCTCCGGCTGCACGTACGTGAACGCGTCCGCCGCTGTCTGCGCCGAATCCGCCGTCGCCACCGTCACGCTCACGCGCTGTCCGGCCACGCCTTCCGGCATCACGAAGCGGATCCGCGCGTCATTCTCGATCGTGAACGGCACCGCGATCATGACACCGTCGTACGGCCCCACCGTCACCGTCAGCGCCGCCGCGAAGCCACTGCCGAAGATCTGCACCGGCATCCCGCCGGCTTCCAGCCCCGTGCCCGGCCACACCCGGTCGATCGTCGTCAGCGGCGCCGCCACCGTCACTTCAATGAAGTACGTCGCCGCCGTTGCGCCGTCCACCATCACCGTCACCGTGATCCACGTCTTCGGCCCAGCCACCGGACATACCGGCCCGTCGCACAGCCCGGCCGACGATTCATACGTCACGTCCGCCGCGCCGTAGATCTCCGCAGTCGCCGTCACCGCGAACGTCCCGTCCGGCACGCTTGCCGCATACGACGTCGTGCTGCTCACGAACGCCGGCGCCAGCGTCCCCGGGTCGATCGTCAGCCCGCTCACGCCGCCCGTCAGATTCGCCACCGTGATTTCGATGACATACTCTTCCGTCGTCCGGCCGTCGGCCGCCGTCACCGTCACCGTGATCCACGTCTTCGGACCAGCCACCGTGCAATTCGACGGCGATGCGTCCCCAGGCGTGCATGCCCCGGTCGACGACGCAACCACCACCGTCGCGTTCGCGTCATTCACCGTCGCCGTCACAGCGACGCCCGTCGTCCCGTTCGGCACGTTCGCCGCATACGACGTCGTGCTCGACACGAACGCCGGCGTCAGCGTACCCGGGTCGATCGCCAGATCCATCAGCGACGCATCGGTCGACGCGTTCGCATCCACTGCCGTGATCTTGATGGAGTACGCCTGCAGCATCCTCCCGTCCGCCGCCGTCACCGTGACCGTGATCCACGTCTTCGGCCCGGCGATGGCGCACGTCCCCGTGGCGCACGCGCCCGCCGACGATGAATACACCACTGTGGCGCTCACGTCGGCCGCAGCCGCCGTCACCGCCGTGCTCGTCGTCCCGTTCGGAACTTGCGCCGCGTACGACGTCGTGCTGCTTACGAACGCTGGCGACAGAGCGCCCGGCGTCAGGCTCAGCGCAGCCAGTCGGGCGCTCGCCGCCTCGTATGCGCCCAGGTCATAGACACCGCCCTGCGGACGCGCCACGCCGCGGATGTCCTCCGCCACGCCGCTGTCCGCGCCGACGTCCACGCCGTCGCCGATGGCCAGGTAGTTGCGCGCCGCGGCATCCACGAAGCCGGCCGAGCCGGTCACCACCCTGCTCGCCGTCACCGTGCCGCTGGTCGGCGTGGTCACGTTGTCCAGCAAAGCGCCGTCCAGCGTGGCTGTGAGCGTGTTCCGCGCATCCATGGCCATGCCGTAGCCTGAGAAGAGGTTGTTCGTCGCAGTGACCATGCTGGTCAGGTCTTCGGAGCCGAAGGACAAACCGATGCCCACCCCGGGCGTCGCCGCGACGAAGGTGTTGTGCGCGCCGTGGAGGAACATCGGGGTGGTGGAATCCGCCGCGACGTCGCCGCCGGTCGTCGGCGTCAGCACCGCGTTGTCCGCGATGATGTTGTTGACGAGATTCAGCGTTCCCTGCTCGCTCGTGAAGAAGATGGCACCGCCGCGAGCCGCCGCAGTGTTGCTATAGAAGCGGCTGTGCCGTATCATT
>JBIIIA010000377.1:0-3668 GCA_044235195.1 Thermoflexales bacterium | reverse complement strand
GAATCAGACGCAGAAGAGAATCCACACTCGTCGGCGCTCCGATCTGCGCGCAGATGCGATAGCCTGCTGAGGCGCCGACATCGAGAGCGAGGTTCGTCTGCAGCCGAGCCAGACGATTCGTACGGCGCTGTCCCGGCTTCACCAACTCTGGCATCCGTTCCGTGAAGATGCGTTGTGGACAGTCAGACTGACGGCAGCGAAAGCGCCGCACGCTGATGCGAAGACTGAGTTGATAGCCCGTCGATGGCAAGTCCGTCACCATACGATCGTATCGGCTGTGCATCGACCGGCTGTCCGTATGACAGGATGGGCATGTCGCGCTCGTGGCGACGGCCACGAGTTGCACCGTAGCTGATTTTGCTGCTTCGTCCACGTGGATTGCGTCACATTGCAGAGAACTACATGGCAGCATGATGGGGAGTCGGAGTTCCATGCGCCCAGTAGAGCAGTTTTCGTCGGTGCACCAGAAGTGCGAAAGAGCCTTTTTCTACCCGATGATTTGTGGACGTTTTTGTACGGGGTTGACACCGCGGGTGCGCAGGGCTTCCATCTCGCGACGGATGCCCTTCGCCTCGCACCACGCCCACAGCGCCGCCCAGTCGTTCATGCGAATGACGGGCGGCGTAGCCGGTCGTTGTGCCCAAGGCTGTCTGCAGGCCGTAGCCCAAGGTCAGAGGTTCATCGCAACGACGATCAGACTACCGATCACAAACAGAGCGGCAAGTCCGGCGAGCGTATATCCGAACAGCTGCACTCCTGAAATTCTCGTCACCGTTTCTACCGCAATCCGGTGCCCCGATCGAGATTTGCTGCGAGCAGCTTCTTCCATGTTGCACACGCTCGTGATCACGGAAGCCAGCAGTTCTGCGCGAGCATGACTATCGCCCTCGAGAATGATCAGCCGAAGCCCGGTCTTCGTTTCGATTTCCACCGAACATCGTTCTCCGCGCACGACGATTCGCACTTTGCCGATTCGTCGTATCGGGAATGTCTTGTCACCGACGACGATGCCGGTCAGAGCAACTGTCGCTTGCCCATCGTGATAGGGCAATGGAACTTGCACAGTCTGCTGTGAGGTTGGGACCGTTAGAAAAATCGGGCTATGCAACATGGGCGACAGATCCTTTCTACAGAAGCGACCATGAGTCACTTCAGGCTGAATGGGCTCCGCACTGTATGGACATTTCACCGAATCGGTCATAGGCCTCGACCTATTTCGATTTGTGCGAGTATAGGTGCGGCACATCATCGGACGCAACTTCGTCAGAAGACGGGTAACTTTCCGTCGTTTCGAAGGCGGCGAGGCGTTGTGACGCATCCCCGATATGCGGCTATATTTCCCCGATCATCGTCTTTTTTGAAAGATGCAGTCGATACGCTCACGAGCGCATCGGCCGCCGAAGGAAAAATCAATCATGCGCAAATTCGGTCTGCAGATGTTCACCGTTCGCGACGCCCTGAGCAAGGATCTTCCCGGCACGCTGCGCCAGGTCGCCGCCGCCGGCTACGCCGGCATCGAGATGTTCGGCCCGTACGGTTCGCTCGTCTACGAGCATCATCGCGACCTGCTCGCCGAGTTGAACCTGCAGGTCCTCGGCGGCCACATTCTGCTCGACACCGTGCAGGACGAGGCGCGCATGGCCCGCACCGCGCAGGAGTATGCCGCGCTCGGCGCGAAGCATCTCGCCCTCGCCTGGCTGCATCCCGACCATCGCGGCGGACTGGCCGACTATCGCCGCGTCGCCGCCCTCTGCAGCCGCGCCGGCGCCATCGCCCGCGACGCCGGCATCACGTTCGCGTATCACAATCACGATTTCGAGTTCAAGCTCGTCGAGGACGGCCGCACCGCGCATCAGGTCCTGTGCGACGAGAGCGATCCCGACCTGCTCAAGATCGAGCTCGACTCGTTCTGGGTGCAGAAGGCCGGCCTCGATCCGGTCGCCGTCATCCATCGCCTCGGTTCGCGCATCTCGGTCCTGCACGCCAAGGACATGACGCACAGCGACGAACGCACGTTCGAAATCCTCGGCGAGGGCCGCATGGACTTCGACGCGATCTTTGCCGCCGCCGATCGCTACGCCATCGACTGGTACGTCGTCGAACAGGACGTCTGCCCGCAGGGCGAGATCGAGAGCGCGCGCCGCAGCGCGCAGAACATCGCCGCGCGCGGGTGGAAGTAGCACGTTCGCCGAGACTGCCTACGCCTCACCCCCTGACCCCCTCTCAGCGTGCCCGGAGCGTTGCCCCGGGCTAGGGCAGCGTCGCGCCTCCGGCGCTTTCTGAACGCGGCAGCCCATGCGCGACGCAGAAAAACAAGGGAAATCTGCTCTCATAGGCCCTCGATCCCTATCGATAGCCATATAGACGCGGATCCCCCACGCGTGAGCGCCGGAGGCGCGACGCTTCCCTAGCCCGGGCCGTCGCCCGTTAGGGCGAAAGGCCCGGGTGCGCCGGCACGTTATTTTCCCGTCGTCACGCAAAACGCCGCCCATCCTTCGTGAACACGCAGCATTTCCTGCGTTTTTCCTGCTCGATCGCTGCTCGACTGGCTCGCGAAATCGAGAAAACGCCGCGCAGCACAGTCCCCCTGAGAGGAGTAGCGAGGGGAGAGAAAAGAGGAAAGAGAGGGGAAAGCTCTCTTTCCTCTTTCCTCTCCCCTCTTTCCTTCTACTAGTCCACCCGTCGCACTACGTACCAGCGCCCGCTTTCCAGAACGACGTCGAGGCGTCGTTCTTCCGCATCCCAGAGCGATGGCGTTTCCACCCAGGTGGAAATGCCATCGGCATCGGTCTGCGCTGCCAGCAGCACGACGCGGCCGATGACGTCGCCGGTGATGTAGAGCGATGCCGACACGCCCAGGGTGGGCGTGACGCCATCCGCCACATCGAGCTCATCGAGGCGCAGTGCGCCGAATGTGGTGCTCAGCGCGTCCGTCGACATCTCCGGTGTGTAGCGCAGCGTCCACGTCATGTTGGACGACGTCGTCAGTCGAATCGAGACTGCATCGGTCAGCTGCACCGACTGCGTCAGATCGGCCGTCACGGTGACCACATTTTCCGAAGCGACCGCGGTCGAGAGTGATGCGGTCGCCGAGAGATCAGGCGTCGCCGAGACTTCTGCGACGGCGGTGCTCGTCTCGGACGGGATCGCCGCGGGCTCGGGCGTGCTGGTGCCGGTCGGTTCTACGGTTGCGGTTGGTGACGCAGTTTCGCTCGGCGTCACGCTTGGCGTCACGCTTGGCGTCACGGTCGGCGTCGCGCTCGGCGTCGCAGTCGGCGTCGCGCTCGGCGTCGCGCTCGGCGTTGCAGTCGGCGTCAGTTTGATGATCTGCGTCGCGCTCGGCATCGCAGTCGGCACCGCGAAAAGCTTGATCGGCGTCGATGTGCGCGTGGGCGTGCGCGTGGGCGTGCGCGTGGGCGTGCGCGTGGGCGTGCGCGTGGGCGTGCGCGTGGGCGTGCGCGTGGGCGTGCGCGTGGCGGTCGGCGTCGCTGTCGGGAAAGCCGCCGTGCTCGTCATGTTGATGACGTAGCGCACGTCGCTTACGCCGTCTTCCGCCACGACCGTCAGCGTGAACATGGTGCGCGGGCCAGCCAGCGGGCACACGTTCGAATCGCACGTGCCGCCGGAGGATTCATAGATGACCGTGGCGTTGGCCTGTGCCGTCGTGA
>JBIIIA010000376.1:0-3670 GCA_044235195.1 Thermoflexales bacterium | reverse complement strand
CACCGCCACCTTCGAAACGAAGGAAATGTACCCGGCTTCTAAGAAGCCGGGTACATTTCCTTCGTTTCGAAGGTCCAGAAGCTACGCAGGCACGAATTCCTGCAGCGTCTTCTCGTACACCTCGTAGTGCTCGCCCTCGGCTTCGTCCGGGTCGACGTACTTCATCCACATCGCCTGCTCGGGGTTCTCGCCCGACAGAATGCGGCGGCTCGCCGTCACGATGCCGCTCGGGTCGTGCCACTTCACTTCGCCCATCTGCACCAGGATGTACTGGCCGGCATATTTCTCGAACAGCCGCCGATTGTCGCGATAAAACAACCCCTGCTCGGCCGTCGTCTTTCGCCAGCTGACGACCGTCTCCCGCGAGTCGGTGATCTTGGCGAAGAAGTTCGCCACCGGCGCCTGCACTTCGCTGGCATAGTCGATCGCCGCCAGCGAGTTCGCGCCGTAGCCGCCCGCCGCCGCCACCGCCAAATGGTTGCGATCGCGATGAAACGGCTCCGACAGCCATTCCCCTTGTTCATCGTGGCCCATCAAGTGGGCGCCGACGGTGTCCGTGGCGATGCAGTTGTCGCCCGCCACCAGGCAGTTGCCGAAGCGCACGAGGTCGGTGCCCGGCCCCCATTCTTCCCCCGCCTGGCACACCATGCCGTCCAGAATGCACAGCGCCGGGTCGTACAGCTTCGCCAGGTCGGCCAGCATGTACGGCATGCGCACCAGATGATGGTAGTACACGCGCGGACGCCCAGTCGGCTCGAACGGCATCAGGCCGAACATGTTCTTCGTCGTCAGCGTGATGCCCATGAACGCGTGGCTCTTGAGCTTCTGCACGGAAATCATTTCGTCCGCTTCGAAGCATGCGCGCGGCATCGGGTATTTGTCGAACATGAACCCGCCGCCCGGCACGTTCGCCCACACCACGTCGTTCGATCCTTCGACGTGCTCGACGCCGAATTCCTGCAGCACATGCCGAATCTGCGTGGTGTCCTCACGCGTGCCGGTGTAGTGCCGATAAAACGCGCAGTCGACCGCGAAGATTTCGGCGCTGGTGTTTTCGCGCAGCAGCCGCAGCGTCGCCCGCACCACGGAATCGTCCACCAGCTGCTGCCGATGGCCTTCGTGCAGGATCAGCTCCTTCTTCTGCTTGTCCTGATTGAACTTGATGCCGATCCGCCGCGCCGCGCGCAGCCGATCCCACGCCCGATGCAGCGGAGCCGTGGCGCGCTTCAACGCCTGATAAATTTCTTCGTCGCTCGCGCGCCAGTCGCTGTGGACCGCGCGCACGCTGTAGTTGGACATATTCGTATTCTCTCCGATGCCCGACGGGCGTCGCACTCACCAGCCGTTCGGCGTCTCCATCAGATTCGTGATGCCGCCGTCGATCATGATCGCGTTGCCGCTCATGAACCCGTTCTCGCCGCTCACCACGTGCGCCACCGTCGCAGCGATCTCCTCCGGCTGCGCGAAGCGATTCAACGGATAGTGGCTGGCGAATTTGCGCCGCTCGACGTCCGGATCCGGGAAGCTGTTGAAGTACGCCTCCGCCAGCGCCGTCAGCGTGGTGCCGGGCTGAATCGCCACCGAACGAATGTTGTCGCGCCCGTGCTCGATCGCGATCGAACGCGTCAGCGACACCAGCATGGTCTTCGCCATGTTGTACGGAAACACGCCCGGCAACGCGCCGACCGACGTCACCGAGCTCATGTTCACGATCACGCCGCCGCCGGCCGCGCGCATCGCCGGAATGCACACCTGCGACAACACCCACGCGTGATAGAAATTCGTGCGCAGACAGTTGTCCATCTGCTCCCACGTGCAGTTCTCGACGCTGTACCACGTGTTCGCCCCGGCGTTGTTCACCAGCGCATCCACCCCGCCCAGCACATCGATCGCCTCCTGGCCGAAAGCGCGCGCGGCATCCACGTCTTTCAGGTCGACCACGCGAAAGAACGCGCGCTGCCCGGCGCGCTCGATGGTCGCCGTCGTCTCGGCCGCACCTTCCTCCGTCAGGCCGCAGTACGCTACATCGGCCCCATCGGCCGCGCAGCGCAGCGCGATCGCCTGCCCGATGCCCGACGTCGCCCCGGTCACGATTACTTTTTTCCCACGCAGATTCGCCATGATGTGCACTCCCTGACTACGGCTGAATCACCGCCTTGATGTCGTAGCCGACGCCGGCCAGCATGCGGTTGAACGCTTCCACGCCGCGGTCGAGCGGATATTCGTCCACCCACGACGCCGATTCGATCCGGCCTTCGGCCATCAGATCGAGCGCCGTCTGCATGTCCGCCTGCGTCGCTGCGTACGAGCCGAACACGCGCTTCTCCGGCAGCGTGATGTCGTACGTCGCCAGCCCATCGAGGTTGTTCTCGTGCAGCCCGATCCACACCGCAGCGCCGCCCGGGCGCGCAGCCGCGATCGCCTGCTTCTTGGTGAACGCGCCGCCGACGGCGTCCACGACCACGTCGAATCCCTCGCCGTCGGTGAGCTCGCGCCCGACGGCGGCGATGTCCTCCTCGCGCGCGTTCACCACGCGCGATGCCCCGACGCGCCGCGCCACCTCCAGCCGCTGCGGGCTCAGGTCGGCCGACACCACGTTCGCCCCGAGCAGCGCCCGAAACGCCTGCAGCACCAGCAGGCCGATCGGCCCGGCGCCGATGACCGCCACGTTCGTCGGATTCAGTGAGCGCACCAGGTTCACCACGTGCACGCCGTTGCCGAGCGGCTCGGCCAGACATGCCGCACTCGCCGGCAGCCGCGCATCCCAGCGCAGCAGCGCCGACGTCGGCACGTTCACGTACTCGGCGAACGCTCCCATGCGATGCATGCCGAAAATCTGGCGCGACGCGCACAGATGCGGCTCGCCGCGCCGACAGCGCACGCACGTCCCGCACGACACCAGCGCGTTGCACACGACTTTGTCGCCGGCCTTGAACTCGCCCCCGGCCGGCGCCTCGACGAGCTCGCCGCAGAATTCGTGCCCCATGATCAGCGGCGGCGGCCGGCGCGGGCTTTTGTGCCGATACGCCTCCAGCTCGCTGCCGCAGATTCCACAGGCCGACACGCGCATCAACGCCTCGCCTGCGCCGACCACCGGCATCGGCTGTTCGGCGATCTCGAGCGTGTGATGCGCCGGATAAAGCAGTGATTTCATAGGATTACCAATGGCTGGTCACCAGCAGGAATTCATCTTTGCGATTCAGCAGCCCGTCGTACATCGCCCCGAGTTCGGACCCATGCACGTCGTGGCTGATCAAATCGTCGATCTTCAGTTTGCCGCTCTCGAGCAGATGCACCAGAAAGCGCATCGCCCGCCGCTGCACGTACGGGAATTTTTCGCGCGGCTCCTGGCCGATCGCCGAGCCGTGCGCGCCGATCAGCTGAATCGAGCGGCCGTGCAGGTCCCAATAAAAATCCACGTCACCGGCGATGCCGCGCGGGCTGCCGACCATGACGACCTTGCCGCCGTCCGCCACGATGTTCATCGCCAGCTTGACCGCCTGCGGATTGCCCGTCGCTTCGACGACCACGTCCGGCAGCTGGCCGAAGTTGATCTCGCGCAGGCGATCCTTCAGCTGCGGATCGCCCGGATCGGCCGTGCGCACGCCGTACGTGCGCTCCGAAATGGCGCGCCGCGCCGCCACACCGTCGACGCCGATCACCGGAAATG
>JBIIIA010000065.1:0-11817 GCA_044235195.1 Thermoflexales bacterium | reverse complement strand
GGTGAGTGCCAGCTGCCGGAAGGGGTGGAGATGGTGCTGCCGGGCGACAGCGTGACGATGAAGGTGCGTCTGATTGCGCCGGTGGCGCTGGAAGCGGGCTCGCGCTTCGCCATCCGCGAGGGCGGCCTGACGGTGGGCGCCGGTACGATCGTCAAGGTCCTCGAGAGCTAGGAATTTGCGTGCATCGCCTTCGAGCTCGCTCCAGCGGGCTCGAAGGCGATGTGCACGGATTTCCAGCGGATAGACATAGGGCATTAGCTCAATTGGTAGAGCAATCGTCTCCAAAACGATAGGTTGTGGGTTCGATTCCTGCATGCCCTGTTCGATATACAGCCAAAGGGCGCGGCCAATGTGCAGATTTGCATCATTGCCGCGCCTTTCTTATGAGGTGACGCGTGGCAAATCAGGAAGTCGCTGAAAAGAAGCCTTCACAGTTCGCGGAAGCGCTCGCTCCCGTGCGCACATACTTTCGCGAAACGTTCGGCGAACTTCGCAAGGTGCACTGGCCGTCCTGGCCGGATGCACGCATGTTGACCGGCGTGGTGCTGGCGGTCATGGCGGCCATGGCGGTGTTCCTCGGTTTGTTCGATCTTGCCTTCGGCGAGCTCATCATTCGTGTGCTGCGCGTGGAGATCGTCTTCATTGCCGTGACTGTGGTGATCGCCCTGTCGATCGTGGTGCTGGTGGTGTTCGCTGGGCGCGATCGCCGCTAGCGGGTGGAGGGACGCATGACCCCCGAACAGGAAGCGCCGCAGAGTCCTTCGGCCGCTGCCCCCGAGCCTGCCGCTGAATCCGCTCCGGTCGTGAACGCCGATCTGGCGGATGCGGCGTCGGTGGCTGCCGCGGAATTCGCTCCGACGGCCGATGATGCCAGCGCCGCTGCGTCGCTGCAGCCTGCGTCGGATTTTGACGCCGGGCTGGTAGTGGACGCCGATGTCGCCGATGTCGCCGAGAACGCTGAAGCGGGCGACGCCGGAGAATCCGAGACGGGCGAAGCGGGTGAGGACGAAATCGTCCTGCCGCCGTCGCGCCGCAGCGCCGCTGCCAAGAACAAGACGAAAGCTAAGCCGAAGGCCGAAGCCAAGACGAAGGCGCCGCGCAAGCCGGCGCGCCGCAAGGAAAAGCTGCCCGACCTGGGCGACGGCAGCGGCTATATCGCTCCGGATGAGGTCGACGTCGCCGGCGAGGAAGCACCGTGGTTCGCCGTTCACTGTTATTCCGGCCAGGAAAACAAGGTGAAGACCAACCTCGAGCAGCGCATCGAGACGATGGGTATGGCTGGCAAGATCCTCAAGATCATTGTGCCGACCGAGGATGAAATCGAAGTGCGCGACGGCAAGCGCAAGACCGTCAAGCGCCACGTGTATCCCGGCTACGTGCTCGTGCAGATGAACATGAGCGAGGAATCGTGGTTCGTCGTGCGCAACACGCCCGGCGTCACTCGCTTCGTCGGGATGGGCAATCGCCCGCAGCCGCTCAGCCAGCAGGAAGTCAACGTGCTGCTCGGCCGCATGGAGGCCGAAGCGCCGAAGATCAAGGTGAACTTCCGCGCTGGGCAGAAGGTGCGCATCACCGACGGCCCGTTCGCGGATTTCATCGGCGTGGTGGACAAGATCGACACCGAGCGCGCCAAGGTGGTGGCGCTGGTCTCGTTCTTCGGCCGTGAAACGCCGGTGGAGCTCGACTTCCTGCAAGTCGAGCGCGCGTAGCGCATCGGATATGTGTAGGATTCGCCGACGAGCCCGGCTCGGCGGCGGAAAAGGGTGGGAGAGCCGGCAAGCGGCTCGTTGACCACAGGAGATTGCAATGGCAAAGAAGATCAAGTCAACCGTCAAGATTCAGATCCAGGCCGCCAAGGCCAGCCCGGCGCCGCCAATCGGTCCGTCGCTCGCTCCGCACGGCATCAACCTGATGATGTTCTGCAAGGAGTACAACGCGCGCACGGCGCAGCAGGCCGGCTACATCATCCCGGCGACGATCACCGTCTTCAGCGACAACTCGTTCACGTTCACCCTCGGCACCCCGCCGACGGCGCAGCTGATCCGCAAGGCAGCCGGCGTCGAGAAGGGTTCGGGCACGCCGAATCGCACGAAGGTGGGCAAGATCACGCGCAAGCAGGTCAAGGAAATCGCGGAAGTGAAGATGAAGGATCTCAACGCGATCGACATGGACGGCGCGATGAAGCAGGTCGAGGGCACCGCGCGCAGCCTCGGCATCGACATCGTCGAATAAGATCGTCGGATAAAAACCGAACAATGTGGGAGAGCCGGGCGCGCAGGCGCTGTGGTTCGTGATGACCACGAGGAGAAAACTATGCCTAAGGTGGGAAAGAAGTACAAGGCGGCCGCCGCGAAGGTCGATCGCAACAAGCTCTACTCGACGAGTGAGGCCGTGGCGCTGGTGAAGGAAACCAGCATCACCAAGTTCGACGGCACGGTCGAATGCCACATTCGCCTCGGCGTCGACCCGCGCCAGAACGACCAGCAGGTCCGCGGCGTGGTCGTGCTGCCGAATGGTCTGGGCAAGACCGTGCGCGTGCTGGTGTTCGCGCAGGGCGAAGGCGCCCGCATCGCGCAGGAAGCCGGCGCCGACATCGTGGCCGACAACGATGAGTGGGTGGCCAAGATCAACGGTGGCTTCACCGATTTCGACGTGGCCATCGCCACCCCCGACATGATGGGTCGCGTCGGTCGCCTCGGTAAGGTGCTCGGCCCGCGCGGCCTGATGCCGAACCCGAAGACCGGCACGGTCGTTCCGCCCGCCGATATCCCGCGCGTGATCAAGGAATCGCGCGCCGGCCGCATCGAGTTCCGCCTGGACAAGAGCGGCAACCTGCACGTGCCCGTCGGCAAGGTCAGCTTCAGCGCTCAGGCGCTCGAGGAGAACCTGAACGACTTCATCAACGCCGTCACCCGCGCCAAGCCGTCGTCCGTCAAGGGCATCTACATGCGCCGCGTTACGCTGACGTCGACGATGGGCCCCGGCATCCGCATCGCCGCCGGCCAGCCGACGGACGCGGCCTGAGAAAGTAGATAGTGATAGTGGATAGTCGATAGTGGCTCACACTATCACTATCCACTATCTGCTATAATCCGCCCGCTATCGCCGTAGACCACGGGTCTTCGTGTTACGAAGTCAATGCTGCTCAGCAGCGCCCGTCGAGGTGAGAGGAAAGCTGAATATCTCCGCGCACTGCGTCGGAATTTTCTGCGCCTCGACCCTCTTTGGGTCGAGGCGTTTTTGTTGCTCGCACGCGAGGCTGCGCATCGCCTCGTAAATTTTGAAAGGAGGTAATAGCATTGGCAGTCACTAAAGCTAAGAAAGCCGAGACCCTGGACGCGTATCGCGACCTGCTCGGCCGCTCGACGGCGTTGATCGTCACGCAGTACGGCGGGATGAACATGAAGGAACTGGACAAGGTTCGCCGCGCGCTGCGCGAGGCGGGCGCCGAGTTCCATGTCACCAAGAACACCGTGGCGCTGATCGCGCTCAAAGAGCGCGGCTACTCTGTGCCGGAAGCGTGGATGACCAGCTCGACCGCCGTGGCGTTCTGCTTCAAGGACGTCGCCGGCGTGGCCAAGAGCCTCGCCGACCTGAGCAAGGACATCACCAAGCTCAGCATCGTCGGCGGTGTGGTCGATGGCGCTGCCGTCGACGGCGAAGGCGTGAAGGCGATCGCTTCGCTGCCGCCGCTCGAGACGCTGCGTGCGCAGCTGATCGGCGTGATCTCGGCGCCCGCCACCGGCATCGCTGGCGTGCTCAATTCGGCTGTGGGCAGCGTCATGTTTGCCCTGCAGGCGAAGATCGACAAGGAGCAGCCCGCCGCTGCATAAGTTCGGTCGACGGTCGATTCATCGACGCGTCGATCTCTGGTTCGCACCTGCGCTTTGGCGCAGGTCGTTCGTGTGTTTTGAATCCAAGGAGATTTTGAAATGGCTGATTTGAACGCAATCGTCGACCAGCTGAGCGCCCTGACGCTGCTGGAGGCCGCCGAGCTCAAGAAGATGCTCGAAGAGAAGTGGGGCGTGACCGCCGCCGCCGCCGCTCCGGTGATGATGGCCGGCGCCCCCGCCGCTGCCGCCGCTCCGGTCGAAGAGAAGACCGAGTTCGACGTGATCCTCAAGGACGCGGGCCCGAAGAAGATCGAAGTGATCAAGGTCGTGCGCGCCATCACCAACCTCGGCCTCAAGGAAGCCAAGGACCTGGTCGAGGCCGCCGGCTCCACCGTCCAGGCTGGCGTGAGCAAGGCCACCGCCGAGGACACCAAGAAGAAGCTCGAAGAGGCTGGCGCTCAGATCACCCTCAAGTAGCTTTCGAGTCGGTGCGCTACGCCCCGATTTCCGACGGGGTTGCCCTGCCCGGGCAACCCCGTTTGCGGTTTTCCGACTTTTCTCTGCATACTCCTTCCCATGAGCGACGGAATCGAACTCGACCTCGAACATCTGCAGCGCGCCTACGCCGAACTCATCGTGCGCTTCGGCGTCAATTTGCAGCCGAAGCAGTCCGTGCTGATCAGCGCCGAAATCGTCGCGCGCGATTTCGTGGTGCTGCTCTCGGACGCATGCTACGCCGCCGGTGCGCGCTACGTGCACATCAATTGGATCGAATCGCGCACGGCGCGCAGCCGTCTGCTGCACATCGCCGAGGAAGATTTGGAATATGTGCCGGAATACGAGGTCGTGCGCTTCGATCAGTACGTGGAGGAAGGTTGGGCGCGCATCGCCGTCACCGGCGAGGAATTCCCGTCGATCCTCGAGGACGTCGATCCGCAGCGCATCGGCCGCGCCTCGGCCGCGCGCGCGAAGAAAATCAGGCGCTATGTCGACGCCCAGATGTCCAATCGCATTCCGTGGACGGTCGTCGCGCATCCCACCACGAACTGGGCGTGCCGCGTCTTCCCCGATTTGTCCGCCGCCGACGCCGTGGAGCGCCTGTGGCGCCTGGTCCTGCGCATGGTGCGCGCCGACCTGCCGGACCCGGTGCACGCATGGAGTGAACACGATGCGCGCCTGAAGAAAATTTGCGCCTTCATGGCCCGCGAATCCGTTCGTGCCATTCGCTATTTCGACCCGACGCCCGCCGCCGACGGCAAGCCATCGACCGACCTCACCGTCGGTCTGAACGACGCCCCGCTCTGGATCGCCGGCTCCAGCAAGACGCCGCAGGGCGTGCCGTTCATGGCGAACATGCCGACGGAAGAGGCGTTCTGCTCGCCGCATCGCCTCAAGGCCGACGGCTGGGTGCGCACCTCCAAGCCGATCTTCCCGCTGTCGCGCGAGGTGCGCAACGCCTACTTCCGCTTCGAGGCGGGTGAGTGCGTCGAAGTGCGCGCCGAGCACGGCGAGGATGCCCTGAGGCAGTTCCTGGAAATCCCCGGCACGCGTCGCCTCGGCGAGGTGTCGCTCGTCGATGTGCGCTCGCCGGTGAATCAGACTGGCCTGGTGTTCTACGACACGCTCTTCGACGAAAACGCCTGCTGTCACATCGCGTTCGGCCGCGCGTATTCCGAATGCGCTGCCGGCACCGCGGACATGTCGCCGGAGCAGCGCGAGGCGATCGGCCTGAACGAGGCGCAGGCGCACGAGGATTTCATGATCGGGACGCCGACGATGGACGTGTTCGGCATCCGCGCCGACGGGAGCGTCGTCGCTGTGATGAAGGCCGGCATGTTCGTCGACGAAATTTTTGCGTGAACGGTCACCATCCGACGCGCATCCAGGTCGACCTCGCGGCGCTGCGTGACAACGTGCGCCTGATCCGCAGCGTCGTCGCGCCGCGCACCGGGGTGATGGCCGTGGTCAAGGCCAACGCGTACGGACACGGCGCGCCGGCGGCGGCGCGCGCCGCCCTCGATGCCGGCGCGGCGTGGTGCGCCGTGGCGACGCTGCCCGAGGCGATCGCGCTGCGACGCGCCGGCATCGAGGCGCCCATCCTGGCGCTCGGCTACACGCCGGCGGCGCTCGTCGCCGACGCCGTGGCGCACGATCTGCGCATCGCGCTCTACGACATCGACGTGGCGCGCGCCGCGGCTGCCATCGCGGCCGCCGCCGGCGCGTCGCTGCGCGTGCACGTGAAGATCGACACCGGCATGGGCCGCCTCGGCGTGTTCGCCGCCGACGCGCCGGCGTTCCTGACGCAGCTGCGCACGCTGCCGGGCCTGCACGTCGAAGGCGCGTTCACCCACTTCGCCGCTTCGGAATCGGACGCCGCGTTCACGCGCGCACAGATCCGCCGCTTCGTCGATGCCACGCACGACGCCGACGGCCTGCTGCGCCACGCCTGCAATTCCGCCGGGGTGTTCGCTCATCCGGAGGCGCACTTCGACTTGGTGCGCCCAGGCATTTCCCTGTACGGCTTGTCGCCGTTCGACGCGGGCGAAGAACCGCCGGCGGCCCGCGGCCTGCGCCCGGCGCTGCGTTGGCGCACCGAGATCGCTTCGGTCAAGACTCTGCCCGACGGCGCGCCGGTCGGCTACAACGGCCGCTATCGCTGCGTCGGCGAGCGCCGCATCGCCGTCATTCCGGTCGGCTACGGCGACGGCATGCGCCGCACGCCGCACAACGCCGGCGAAGTGCTGGTGCGCGGCCGGCGCGTTCCGATTCGCGGCTCGGTGTGCATGGATCAAAGCATGATCGACGTGACCGACGTGCCGGACGCCCGCATCGGCGACGAAGTGGTGCTGCTCGGCGAACAGGGCGACGCGCGCATCACGGCCGAGGAAATCGCCGCGCGCACCGGCACCGTGAACTACGAAGTCGTCACCGCACTCGCCGCGCGGCCGGAGAGGGAGTACACGTGAACTACATCGTTCGCCATTTCGAATCGCTCGATGAACACGCGCAGTGCGAAGACTTGCAGCGCGAAGTGTGGGCCGGCGACACCGCCGTGCCGGCGCATCTGACGTCGACCGTGCAGCGGCACGGCGGGCTGACGATCGGCGCGTTCGACGGCGACGGCGCGCTGCTCGGCTTCGTCATGAGCCTGCTCGCGCCCGCCCACGTCGCCGGCGCGGCGCAGGGACTGTCGCATCATTCGCACATCGCGGCCGTGCGCGGCGAGCTGCACGGCCGCGGCATCGGCGAGGCGATCAAGCGCGCGCAGGCGGCCGAGGTGCGCCGGCGCGGGCTGAACCTCATCACGTGGACGTACGATCCGCTCGAGGCGCGCAACGCGCGGCTGAACATCGGCAAGCTCGGCGCGGTCTGTCGCACCTTCATTCGCAACTGCTACGGCGACATGCCGGACGTGCTGAACCGCGGCCTGCCGTCGGATCGCTTCGAAGTCGAGTGGTGGCTGGACGAATCGGTCGACGCCGCCGGCGCGCGCGCGATGGCGAACGGCCGCCTCGTCGTGCCGCCGCCGCCCGCGCGCGGCGACGCCATCGCGATCGACATCCCGACGGACTTCCAGGAGCTCAAGCGTCGCGATCCCGACGGCGCGCGCGACGTGCGCATGCGCACGCGCGACGAATTCGAAGACGCCTTCGCCCGCGGCTACGCCGTCACGGCATTTACGGCGCTCACGGGCAGGGCTTATTACACGCTCACCAAGGTCGGCTAGGATCGAAAGATGGCTGCAATGTCGGACATTCTTCTGTACTTCCTGGTATTCATCGTGCTGATCGGGCCGCTGATGATCATTCACGAACTGGGGCACTATCTCGGCGCGAAGGCGGCCGGCGTGCGGGTCGAGGAATTCGGCCTCGGGTTTCCGCCGCGCATGGTGAAGCTCTTTCAACACGGCGAGACGCAGTTCACGTTGAACTGGCTGCCGCTCGGCGCCTTCGTCAAAATGACCGGCGAAGACGACCCGAACGATCCGCGCAGCCTGGCTGCCGCGCCGAAGCGCTGGCGGCTGATCACGCTGGCCGCCGGTCCGTTCATGAATTTCATCGGCGCGTTCGTGATTTTCGCGCTGGCGTACCTCCTGTTCTTCGTGCGGCCGGTGAAGTACCAGTACCGCATCATGGAGGTGAATCCCGGCAGCGCCGCCGAGGTCATCGGCCTGCGCGCCGGCGACGCAGTTCAATCCGTGAACGGTGCGCCGATGGTGCAGCGCATCACCTACGAGAACGCCGAGCAGCCGCCGACGCCGAGCCACACGGTGCTGCGCGACGCCGTGCTGGCCGCCGAAGGACGCGCGATCGAAGTGGTGGTGCTGCGGCCGCAGAACGCCGAGACCTTCGACGACGCGCAGTCGGTGACGCTGCGCGCCACGGTGCCGCAGGGGCTCGATCGCAAGGCGCCGCTCGGCATTCGCCTGGCGTACGAAATGCTCGAATCGCAGCGGGTGCCGTATACGTTCGGCGAAGCCGTGTCGCGCGCGGCCGCGGATTTCAGCCGCATCGTGCAGACCATCGTGAACCTGCCGACGGAGATCGCGCAGCGTGGCATGACGCTCGAACAGGCGCGGCCGGTCAGCGTCATCGGCATGACGCAGATGGGCGTCAGCCTGATTCAGAATCGCGACGTCGAGGGCTACTTCCAGTTCGTGTGGTTCGCCGGCTTCATCAGCTTCGCGCTGGGGCTGACGAATCTGCTGCCGTTGCCGGCGCTCGACGGCGGGCGCATCGTCTTCGTGCTCATCGAATGGGTGCGCGGCAAGCCGGTCGATCCGCAGCGCCAGCAGTGGGTGCACGGCATCGGCTTCGCGCTGCTGCTCGGGCTGTCGCTGCTGATCATGGTGCTGGACGTGGTGCGGCCGATCGTCCCGATGCGCTAACCAGCTTGCGGCGAACCCGTGCGATGATGGGCACCCAAATTCAAAATGCCCAGAAAGAAAGAAAAATCCCCGTCGTTCGATGACGCGCTCGCACAGCTGACCGCCGCCGAATTTCCGAGCGAAGAACTATTGCGCGCGCTCTCCGGAGCCGGCGTCGATCGGCAGGCGGATCTCGAACGAGCGTGGCGTGCGCTGGACGCCGACCGTCGGGCGCGCCTCGTCGCCGATCTGGACGAGATGGCGCGCACCGACGTGGAGGTCGAGTTTTCGCTGGTCTTTCGTCTCGGCCTGCGCGACGCCGATGCGCGCGTGCGCCTGACATCGGCGCTGGGCCTGTGGGAATGCGAGCTGCCGGAGGTGATCGCCCCCCTGCTGCACGCGCTGCGCAGCGACGTCAGCGACGACGTGCGCGCAGCGGCTGCGCAGTCGCTCGGCCACTTCCTGTACGCTGCCGAAGTCGATCGACTGAACGGCGCGCGCGGCCGCGAAATTTACGAGGCCTTGCTGCAGGCGCTGCGGCGCGCGCCGGACGAATCACCGCTCTATCAGCGCGCCCTCGAATCGATCGCGTACGTCGGCTCGGTCGATGTCGACTTCTTTCTACGCAGCGCCATCGCATCGGACGATGCCGGCCTGAAGCTCAGCGCCGTGATCGGCATGGGCCGCAGTGAGAATCAGGCGTATCAACTCCTCGTGCGCGACGAGCTGCAGCATGTGTCGCCGGCTGTGCGGCGCGAAGCAGCGCGCGCCGCCGGCGAGCTCGAGGACGTCGACGCCGTCAAGGATCTCGCCGAACTCATCGATGATCCGGACCATGGCGTTCGCGATGCAGCGATCGAGGCTTTGGCACAGGTGGGCGGCCTCGAGGCCAAGCGCATTCTTGAATCCGTCGCCGCCGCGGCCGAGGACGACGTCAAGGCCAAGGCCGAGGAAGCGCTGCAGATGTACGAGATGCTGCACGGCGAGTTCGACTTCAACGTCAACATCTTCGACGAGGAATCGCGCACTTCCTTTCACACGGTGAATGCGGCCAAAGCGGCCAAGGCTGTGAAAATGGCGAAGACGGCGAAGGCCGGGCGCAAGGGATCTGCGCCGGTCGCGCCGACGGACGGCGAATGATGCCGGTGCGTCGCGTCGCGCTCGCCGCGTTCGGCCTGCTGCTCGTCTGTGCACTGGCCACGGCGTCGTGGTTCGGCCTGCGCTCGGCGGCCCGCCTCGACGCGCGCGGCCGCGACGACGGCTTCACGTCCCCGATCTTCGGCGCGCAGCAGCTGACCGTCGGCGTCGACGCCGCGCTGGAACAGTACGACGCACGCACGCTCGCCGCGCGCCTCGACCTGCTGCGCGACGCCGGCGTGACCACGATTCGCCAGGAATTTCGCTGGGCCGACATCGAGCCGCAGCGTGGCGTGTGGCGCTGGGAGGCCAGTGATCGCATCGTGCGCGAAGTGCGATCGCGCGGCATGCGCCTGCTGCCGGTGCTGTGGACGACGCCGGCGTGGGTGCGCGTCGATTCGGGCTCGGCTGCCGCGCCGTCGACGGCGACGACGCCGCCGCGCGACCCGGCCGCGTTCGCGCGCTTCGCCGCTGCGTTCGCCCGCCGCTACGGTGGCGAAGCGTTCGTCGCCTATCAGATCTGGGACGAGCCGAATCTCTCCGCGGCATGGGGCGACGGCCTGGTGAACCCGACGGCGTACCTGCAGCTGCTGCAGGCTGCGGGCGCGGCCATTCGTGCTGAAGACGCGGACGCTGTCATCGCCCTGGCGGCGCTGGCGCCGACGATCGAGCAGAGTGCGGTGAATTTGGCGCCGCAGGTGTACCTGCTGAAGCTGTATCAGCTCGGTGGACATCAGGCGTTCGACGTGGCGGCGGCCAAGCCGTACGGCTTCGACCTGCCGCCCGACGATCGGCGCGTCGACGCCGGCGTGTTGAATTTCTCGCACGTGATTCTGATGCGCGAAGTCATGGTCGCGCACGGCGAAGGGCACAAGGCGATCTGGGCGACGCAGTTCGGCTGGAACGCGCTGCCGCCGGGCTGGGGCGGTGAGCCCTCGATCTGGGGCAACACGACCGAAGGGCAGCAGGCGGATTACGTGCGGCGCGCGGTGCAGCGCGCGGCGCAGGAGTGGCCGTGGCTGGGGGCGATGTATCTCGACGGGCTCGAACCTCGCGCGCGCGCCGAAGCGCCGGAGCGCGACGCGCGCTGGGGCTTCGCGCTGCTGCAGCCGGACGGTGCGCCGCGCCCGCTGCTCGCTGCGTTGACGGACGCCGTGCGCGCCGCCTCCGCTGCGCCGCGCGCTGCGCTGTTCGCCGACTGCCGACGACCACAGAGTTTGGCGCGCACGCTGCGCCTCGAGAATCCGATGACCGCGCTGCCGGAGGTGACGTCCTCGGCGCCCGACTGCCGCGGCCCGAGCCCGCTGGCCACGTTCACCGACGGCTGGCGCTTCGATCAGCTCGGCGCCGATATCCCCGAACGGCCGGATGCGAAAGTGACCGTGCGCTTCCACGGCGATTCCTTCGCGTTGCTGGTGCGGCGGGCGAACTATCGCGCGTATACGTACGTGACGATCGACGGCGCGCCGGCCAACCGACTGCCGCGCGACGAGCGCGGCGCGTATCTGATCATGACCGCGCCGAATCTGGCGCCGGTCATCGAAATTGTCGAGGTGGCGCGCGGCCTCGGCCCGCGTGAGCACGTGGCCGAGATTACCGTCGACCGCGGCTGGAACCAGTGGGCGCTGATCGGCTGGAGCGCACGCGCTGCGACGGCGAGTGCGAACTACGCAGCGGCGCAGGCTGCTGCTGCGGCGATCGCCGTGGCGGCGCTGCTCGGCTGCGTCGTGCTGGCGCGGCGCGCGAACCTTCTCGCCGTGCTGCGCGCGTGGCGCATGCCGCGCGCAGCGCTGCCGCACGCCGTCGCGGCGGCGATCGTGCTGTGGGCGACGTCGGGGTGGACGTGGGCGACGGACGCGGCCACGGCGTGGCGCGCGCTCGGGCTGCCGGCGCATGTGCTCGTCGGCGGCGCGGCGTCGGCGCTGCTGTTCTGGTCGCCGGCGGCGGTGGCGAGCATCGCGGCGCTGACCGTGTTGACGG
>JBIIIA010000064.1:0-11826 GCA_044235195.1 Thermoflexales bacterium | reverse complement strand
GGGCAGCACTTGCAAGAGCTCGACGCGGACAACACCATGATTGGAATGCGACGCAAGGCACGCGAACTGAGAGAAAGAGAAATAAAAATTAAAAATAACTCTTTGGCCGAAGCCACCTCTCGTCGTCTTCCACACGGACGCTGCACGCTCACCGATCTGCTCGCTCACACTCTCCGTCGTTCATTGCCCCACATACAAAACGCCGGCGGACACACACATCTGCTGCAAACCCTTCCACCCATCGGTCCGTTTGCTTCAGCTGCGCGCACCCGCCGGCGCTCTTTTTTGCGACTCGTCTAGCGGACCAGACCGAGGATCCCGTTCGCCCACGGCGTGCTCAGCACGAAGAAGTGGACCAGGAACGAGATCACGCCACCCGCCGCCATGTACAGCAGCGCCAGCGTCCGGAACTCGAAGTGCTTGCTCTCGCGCATATCTATTCCTCCTTAACCCTTACGGCTTCGGCAGATAAGTCTTGCCGCCCGCGATGATGAACATGTGGACGACGAACGCCATACCGACGAAGATCCACGAACCCCACACGACGAACTGGTGCTGCACCCACTCTTCGTTCGTGAAGATCCCGCGATACTTCTCAGGAACCTGATCGCTCATTAGGATTACCTCTCTTGCGCCGGCCGACCCGCCCATAAGGTGCGTTTCTCCGGCAATAAACATAATTGCTCTAAACGGGCAGAAGAGACGTCATAACAATACAACGACATAACACTGTTGTCAATAGGCAATTTCAGGTGTTCTTCAGTCTGATCTCAGATTTCATCCCTCCCCTCCCTCGCACACACCATTAATCGAAAGACAACCGTCTCTTAGTACACCGCCGATAGGCTCTTGCCCCATGAGTCTCATTCGCAAACATTCCCTCACGCGCGCCGCGCTCGGCCTGGCGGCCGTCGGCGCCACACTGCTCGGCGCTGCCCCGCAGGCCTTCGCCGGCACGAACGAAGCGCTCGTCAGCGGCGTCGGTTACCTCGACAAGAACGTCAATGGCAAGCGCGACGACGGTGAGCCGACGCTGTTCAGCTACTACAAGGTCACCAACGGCGGCAGCTACTTCACCTGCGGCCACACCGCCGGCGGCGACAACTTCGCCGTCGTCGTCAAGCCCGGCACCTACTACGTGATGCCGATCGCCCAGAAGGGCTATCACACCACGACGCCGATCATCAAGGTTGACGTCTCCAAGCCCGGCGTCTCGACCAAGGTCGAAATGGGCTTCGCCGTGGACCCGTTCGCCTCCGGCGACAGCTGCAGCCAGTACACCCCCAGGCGCGTCATCCGCCCGAACGGCCTCGGCATCCTCGAAGCCGCTGGCGCGACCGGTGGCTTCTCCACTCTGCTGGCCGCCATCGACGTCGCCGGCCTCGGCGGCGCTCTCAGCGCCGCTGGCCCGTTCACGGTCTTCGCGCCGAACGACCTGGCCTTCGCCAAGTTCACCGATGAACAGCTCGCCGCCGTCCTCGCCGACAAGACTCTGCTGGCCAATATCCTCAAGGTGCACGTCGTCGCCGGCAAGATCAGCGCGAATGACGTCGCCAACGGCGCCCCCCTCGTCACCCTCGGCGGCAAGACGCTCACCGTCGCGTCCACCGAAGACGGTCTGACTGTCGACGGCGCGGCCATCGTCGCCAGCGACATCCAGGTCGCCAACGGCATCATCCACGTCATCGATACGGTCATCACGCCGTAACATCGACGCACTGCGGAAAACAAACGGACGGGCGAACTCGCGTTCGCCCGTCTTTCTTTTTCCTCGTTGTTGTCGTCCGTCGTCCGCCGTCCACCGTCTCTCGTCCACTCACCCCACCCGCCCGCTCACGTAGTCTTCGGTGCGCCGGTCCTGCGGCCGCGTGAATACCTGGCGCGTTTCGCCGAATTCGACCATCTCCCCCGCCCGGTCGTCGCGCATCATCATCATGACGGTGTAGTCGCTCGCGCGCGACGCCTGCTGCATGTTGTGCGTCACGATCACGATGGTGTAGTCGCGCTTCAGATCCTGCATCAGATCTTCGATGCGCCCGGTCGCGATCGGATCGAGTGCCGCACACGGCTCGTCCATCAGAATGACGTCCGGTTCGAGCGAAATCGTGCGCGCGATGCACAGGCGCTGCTGCTGCCCGCCGGAAAGCTGCAACGCGCTGGCCTTCAGCTTGTGCTCGACCTCATCCCACAGCGCCGCGCTGCGCAGCGCCGCCTCCACGCGGCCGTCCATCTCGCTCTTCGTCGCCAGCCCGTGCTGACGCAGCCCGAACGCGATGTTTTCATAGATCGAGCGCGGAAACGGATTCGGCTTCTGAAACACCATGCCGATGCGCCGCCGCACTTTCACCGGATCGACGTCCGCGGCGTACAAATCCTGGCCGTCGAGCCACAGCTTGCCCTGCACGCTGCCGCCCACCAATTCGTTCATCCGGTTCATCGAACGCAGCAGTGTGCTCTTGCCGCACCCGCTGGGCCCGATGATGGCAGTAATCCGCCGGTCGTGGATCGCCAGTGAAACGTCGTGCACGGCGCGAAAACTGCCGTAATAGCAGTGCACGTTCTCGAGGCTGACTTTCGTTTCCATCGAACTGCTTCTCCTTTTCTCGTCGTCTCGTCGTCTCGTCGTCTCGTCGTCACGAGTTCTGTCTGCGGAATCGGTTGCGCAGCACGATCGCCGTCAGATTAAGGCTCACCAGCACGATCAGCAGCACCACGATCGCCGCCGCCGCGACGTTGCGAAACGTTTCGTCCGGCAGCGATGTCCATTTGTAAATCTGGATCGGCAGCACGGTGAATTTCGAGAACGGCCCGCTCGGATCGACGGCGATGAACGTCGACGCTCCGATCACGATCAACGGCGCGGTTTCGCCGATCGCGCGCGACATAGCCAGGATGCTGCCCGTCAGGATGCCGGGAATCGCCGCCGGCAGCACGTGATGTCGAATCACCTGCAGCCGCGTCAGGCCGATGCCGTACGCCGCCTCGCGCAGCGCCGTCGGCACGGCGCGAATCGCCTCCTGCGCGTTCACGATGATGAGCGGCAGGATGAGCAGCGCCATCGTCAGCGCCGCACTCAGAATCGTGCGACCGTTGGAGTCGTCCACGCCGAACACGGCACCACTGGTGATGCCCATCAGATCGCCCAGCGTGCGCACGAAGATGGTCAACCCGAGCATGCCGTAAATAATCGAGGGAATCCCTGCCAGGTTGTAGATGTTGATCTGAATCAGCTGGCTCAGCCGTCCCTTGCCCGCCAGCTCCTCGAGGTAGATCGCCGCGCCGATGCCGATCGGCAGCGCGATCAGGATCGTCAGGCCGAGCATCCACAGCGAGCCGAGCAGCGCCGTGCGGATGCCCGATTCCTCGGCCCGGCTGGACATCACGCTGGTCAGGAAATCTGTACTAATCCACGTGCGCCATTCGACGGCGACGCCCGGAAATTCCGCGGCTGCCTCGCGCTCGACGCCGCGCCGGTCGAACAGCGATTGAAACAGCCCCCACGAACGCGCCACGCTCGGCACGAGCACGTCGGTCTCGATGCGCTCCAGCAGCGCCTCACGCCCCTCGGCTTCGAGCACGGCGATGAACAACGCGTCCTGGCGATCGGTCGACAGCGTCGCGCGAGCCGCATCGACGATTTCACGCGAGGTCAATTCCGCCAACGGCTTCTGCGGGCTGAACGTCGTCGGCTCGATCGGCTGCAGCAGCTCGGCCCGCACCAGCGCCTGCAGCGACTCGGGCGTGGATTCCTCGGCAACGAAGTACACCGTCAGATGCGCGTACGTCTCTTCGGCGAATCGCCCGCGCAGAAATTCTGCGAGCTCTTCGCGCGTCACCTCGTCCAGCGGCTTGCCGAACAGTGCGGATTCGTCGGGCGCACCTACCAGCTCTCTGCGCACGACGTCGACGATCACTTCCTGCGGTTCGTTCGCAAGCTCGGAGATGTCGTATTTTGCGAACTGCGCTTCGCTGAATCGCTCGTTGATGATCGTCAGCAGCGTCTCGAAGTCCGCCTCCTCGAGCGGGATCCCGCCGGTCAGGTCGGTTTCAGAAACCGGGTTGAGGAACTCGGTGCGCACGAACGCCGCCAGCGCCTCAGCCGATGCGGTCGCCAGAAACTCATCAGCCAGCGCGACCACGCGCTCCGCGCCGAGGCGTGGCGCCACGATTTCCTGCACGATCTCCAGCGAACTCAATTCGTCGAGCGGCACGTCACTGAGGATTTTCTCGTCCGGCGACCGCAGCACGCCTTCCACTAGCGCCGTTCGCCCAGCCGCATCGCGCCTGTCCAGCGATTCGGCAACCAGGTTGTCGAATGCAGTATCGCGAATGTTTCGCCGGAGAATGATCGCCAGCTCGCTGAGCGGCAGTTCAGACAGCGGACGCGACGACAGCTCGGCCGGGTCCTTCGTATACGTGGTGACCGTGTATCCGGCGGCGCGATCGATGATGGTCGCGAACAGAATCAGCAGAGATGCCAGCGCGAACACGAACGACAGCAGCAGCGCCCCGCTGCCGGCGCGCGCGACCAGTTGCCGCCGTCGCAGGCCGGCGGAGGTCGCCAGCGCCGAAGCAGCGTTCGAATTTTCGGAACTCGTCGGTGGAATCGGCTGCATATCAATACACCTCGCGGAAGCGGCGGACGAAGTAGCGGCTGACGAGATTCAGCGCGAACGTGAGCACGAACAGCGTGAGGCCGACCGCGAACAGGCTCGTGTAATCGATCGACTCGTAGCTCAGGTCGCCGCTGCTGATGCGGGCGATGTGTCCGGTCATCGTCTCCGCGCCGATCAGCGGGTTCAGCGTGAAGCGCGGCCCGGCGCCGGATGCCAGCGACACGATCATCGTCTCGCCGACCGCGCGCGAAATGCCGATGATCACGCCGGCGATGATGCCGGACAACGCCGCGGGCAGCACCACGCGAAACGTGGTCTCCAGCTTCGTCGCGCCCAGCCCCAGCGACGCCTCGCGCAGCGATCGCGGCACCGCGCTCAGCGCATCTTCGCTGATCGAACCGATCAGCGGCACGATCATCACGCCCATCACCAGGCCGGCCGAAAGCATGTTGTACACCTCGACGGTCTCCTGCCCGAGCAGCGACCGCAGCAGCGGGGTGACGAACGTCAGCGCGAAGTAGCCGTACACCACCGTCGGCACGCCGGCCAATAGTTCGAGCGCCGGCTTGAGCACGCGCGCCGCCTTCGGTGTGGCGTATTCGCTCAGATAAATCGCCGCCGCCAGGCCGATCGGAATCGCCACCAGCATGGCGATCACACTGGTCGTCAGCGTCGCCGTCACCAGCGGGGCGATGCCGAACAGTCCGCCCTCCGGCGCCCAGCGCGTGCCGGTCAGAAATCCGACCAGGGTCACTTCATCAGCAGCAAAGAATTTCAGCGCTTCACGACCGAGCACGAAAATGATGCCGGCTGTCGTCAGGATCGACACGATGCCGCACGCGGTCAACACCGCCGTCACGATGCTCTCGCCGATCCGTCGCTGCCGTTTGATGTCGAGCGGCGCCGTGCGGCGCGCACCATCGGAATTCGTCATGACATTCTTCCGTTTCGATACATGCGAATCGCCCCGCCGACGAAGTCGGCAGGGCGTTGCGTTGCGTTGCGGACGACCGACGCCGCTGCGCTTACTTCGTCGCGTCGATGAACGACTGGCGCGTCTTCTCGAGCGCCGCGGCCGGCTCCGGGAAGTAGCCGACTGCCTTGATCACCTTCTCCACGTTCGTGAGCGAGTAGTTCATGTAGGCGGCCACCTGCGGCTTGGCCTTCATGATGCTCGCCGACGTGATCATGAACAGCGGGCGGGCGAACTTGTACGAACCGTTGGCGACCGTGCGATCGCTCGGCAGCACACCTTCGTAGCCGACCGCCTTCAGCTTCGCCTTCTCCTCGAGATAGTAGGCATAGCCGAAGTAGCTGATGGCGTTGGCGCTGCCTTCGACGCCCTGCACCAGCACGTTGTCGTCTTCGCTGAGCTGAATGCCGGGGACCGCCGAAACGATCGCGCGGCGCTTGGAGGCATCCCTCTCTTCCTTGAAGACTTCCTCGGTGAAGTAGTCGTACGTGCCGCTGTCGGTGCCTGGGCTGAACAGCTTGATCGCCTCGGCCGGCCACTTCGCATTCACGTCCTTCCACGTCTTGGCCTTGCCGCTGAAGATCAGCGCAATCTGCTTGCGGTTCAGGCTGTTGACGAACTTGTTGTCGCGGCTCATCGCGATCGTAAGCGCGTCGATGCCGACCTGAAACTGAACCGGGTCGCGGCCGTTCGCCTTGCACGTGGCGATTTCCTTCTCGTTCATCGCGCGGCTGGAAGTGGCGATGTCGGTCTCACCGCGGCAGAAGCGCGTGATGCCGGCGCCCGAGCCGATGCTGTCGACGGTGATGTTGTCGGCGTAGCCGTCCTTCTTGAAATCTTCGGCCAGCTTCTGCGCGAGCGGATACACCGTCGAGCTGCCGGCAATCACGATGTTGCCCTTGGCCTCGGCCGGGTTCACCGGCGGAAGCTTGGTCTGCGCCTGCGCCGACATCGCGGCGCCGAACAGCACCACACCGGCCACCGCGGCGGCCGCACTGCGCGTAAAAATCTTCTTGCTCATGTATGTACTCCTGAACGCTTTCTTTTCAACGGCATTACGGTATCTACTCTTCGTTAAGTCCGATGTAAATTCGTGTTAAGAGCCGTTAACACACCGACGATCCACGCGCCACGCTTCAATCGACGCGGTAGCCGACCCCGCGCACGGTGTGCAAGTGCATCGGCTTGGAGGGGTCGTCCTCGAGCTTCTCGCGCAGCCAGCGCACATGCACGTCGACCGTGCGCACATCCCCGGCGAAATCGAAGCCCCACACCTGCGTGATCAGAAATTCGCGCGTCAGCACCGCGCCACGATTGCGCAGCAGCGTGGCCAGTAGCTCGAACTCCTTGTGGCTCAGGCGCACTTCCAGCCCCTTGCGAAACACACGTCGACCGATCAAGTCGACTTCGATCGAACCCACGATCAAACGACTTCCCTGGCGGCGCGACGTACGCCGCAGCGCAGCGCGCACGCGCGCCGCCAGCTCGGGAAATCCGAACGGCTTCACCACGTAATCGTCCGCTCCATTGTCGAGGCCGATGACACGATCAATTTCGGAGGCGCGCGCCGTCAGCAGGATGATCGCCACATCGGATTCCCGCCGCAGAATCCGACAGATCGACAACCCATCGAGGCCGGGCAGCATGACGTCGACGACGCACAAATCCGGCTGCTCACGCCGCGCCGCTTCGATCGCTTCGTCGCCGCGCGAACATGTCACCACGCGGTACCCCTCCTGTTCGAGATATCGTGCGAGAAGGTCGAGCAGCAGCACGTCGTCCTCGACGATCAGAATGGTCGTTTCCGATGCTTCCCTCATGCTGCATCCAGCTCCGATTTCCGCCGCGTTTCGGCGAGCACCGCACGCACATCGCGCCCGGTCACATCGAACACGATGCGATCGCAGATGTTCACCACGCAGTCGCCGATTCTTTCGACATGATGCTCGATCCAGTAAATTTTCTGTCGCTCCTCGACGCTGCGCCCGGCCGCTTCGATCTTGAATATGCCTTCGACGACGCCGGCGCGCGCCTCGTCGACGACCTCATCGCGCCGCACGACTTCGACGGCGAGGCGCGCATCGCTGCGCACGAACGCATCCATCGAGCCGTGCAGCATGGATGCGATGTGTCGACACAACCGATGCCGTATGGGCATGGACGAACGCTGTTCGATCGCCGCCGCACAGTGCCGCGTGATTTGCACCAGCTGATGCGCGATGTGCAGCGCTGCGACGACGCGCCGCAGGTCGCGCGCGGTGGGATGCTGCGTCGCCAGCGTCGCCAGGCCGATGCGCTCGATGCGCTCGCGCAGCATCGTCGTGCGTCGATGGGCATCCATCACCGCCCCGCGCGGGCTTTCATTGCCGTCCCCGAGTGCCCACGATATGCAGCTCTCGACCAGGCTGCCCATGCGCAGAATATCTTCTCGCATGCGCATCAGCTCGTGATCGAGACCGGATCGGACGGCATCCATCGCACACATGGGATCGATTTACCCGAACCTGCCGCTGACGTAATCTTCCGTGCGCCGATCGCGCGGCGTCGTGAACAGCGTCGCAGTCTCGGCGAACTCGATCAGCTCACCGGCTCGATCCGGCCGCATCATCATCATGGCGCAGTAGTCGCTCGCACGCGCCGCCTGCTGCAGGTTGTGCGTGACGATGACGATGGCGTAGTCGCGCTTCAGCGACTGCATCAGTTCTTCGATGCGCACGGTCGCCACCGGGTCCAGCGCCGAGCACGGCTCGTCCATCAGGATCACCTCGGGCTGCACGGCGATGGCGCGCGCGATGCACAGGCGCTGCTGCTGTCCTCCGGACAGCGCCGTTCCCGCCGTGTGCAGCTTGTCCTTCACCTCGTCCCACAGCGCTGCGCCGCGCAGGCTGCGTTCCACGATTTCGTCCATCTCACGACGCGACGGCGACGCAGCCAGGCGCACGCCGTACGCGACGTTCTCGTAAATGCTCTTGGGAAACGGATTCGGACGCTGAAACACCATGCCGACGCGTCGCCGCACCGCCGCTGCATCGACGCCCTTGGCGTACACGTCGCCGCCGTCGAGCGTCAGCCGGCCCTCGACGCGGCAGCCGGACACCACGTCGTTCATTCGATTCATGCTGCGCAGCAGCGTGCTCTTGCCGCATCCGGACGGCCCGATGATCGCCGTGATGCTGCGATCGCGCACCGTCATGTCCACGTCACGCACCGCACAGAACGCGCCGTAATACACCGACAGCGCATGCAGTGACATCTTCGCGCTGCTGCGTGCAGCGCCAGCGACAGCGATTGCTCCAGCGACATAGGGAGTCGCGCGAGAGCCGACCGACAGAGGAAGCGGAGATGTAGTGACGCTCATAACGCTCGGACGAGCGTATGTCGATCGGTTTAAGCGGAAGTTTTCTGCGAGTTAAGAGACGGTTAAACGAAAAGACCGGCGCTGTGTGCGCCGGTCGTCGAACCCGTACAAAGTCGCCGCCTCGTCTACGAAGCCGCACCGTAGCCGCGGCCGACGCCGCGGTAAATGAATCCACGTTCGGCCATGGCGGCCGGATCGTACAGGTTGCGGCCATCGACGATGACGGGCGCACGCATCAGCTTGCGCGTGCGCTCGAGATCGAGATTTTTGAATTCGTTCCACTCGGTGGCGATCACCACGGCATCACAGCCGCTCAACGCATCGTATGCATCTTCACACAGACGCACGTTCTGCAGCACCTGCGAAGCATTCGGCATCGCGACGGGATCGTACGCCTGCACGCGCGCACCATCGGCCTGCAGCATGCGGATGATGTCGATCGGCTGCGATTCACGGATGTCGTCGGTGTTCGCCTTGAACGCCAGGCCGAGCACGCCGACGATCTTTCCATCGAGCCGATTCAAATGCACGCCGTTGTTCCCGATCAGGTTGCGCACCTTCGACACGATGCTGCGGCGCGCATCGGTGTTGATCATCATCACGGCCTCGAGCAGCTGCGGATGCTTGCCCTGCACGTTCGCCATGTGCGCCAGCGCCTTGACGTCCTTCGGGAAGCACGAGCCGCCGTAGCCCAGACCGGCGTCCAGAAACGCCCGGCCGATGCGCTTGTCGTAGCCCATGCCGGCGGCCACTTCCTTCACGTCCGCGCCGAGCGCCTCGCAGATGTTCGCGATCTCGTTGATGAAGGAAATCTTCGTGGCCAGGAACGCGTTCGATGCGTACTTGATCATCTCCGCCGTGCGCAGGTCGGTGATCATGATCGGCCCGCGCAGCGGCAGATACAGCTGCGCCACACGCTGCGCAGCGTCTTCGTCGAGCGAACCGAGCACCACGCGGTCCGGCGCCATGAAGTCGGCGATCGCCGCCCCTTCCCGCAGGAATTCCGGATTGCTCACCACGCTGAAGGGAATGGGCGTCGGCTGCGTGTTCTTCACGATGTCCGCCACCCAGTCGCCGGTGCCGACGGGCACCGTGCTCTTGTTGATGATGATCAGCGGATGATCCATCGTGCGCGCGATCGACTCCGCCGCCGAGCGCACGTAGCGCAGCTCGGCCTCGCCGTCCACGCCCATCGGCGTATTCACCGCGATGAACGCCAGCTCGGCCGGCTGCTTCGAATCGTTCAGCGCATCGGCGTACGAAGTGGTGAAGCGAATGCGCCCGGCGGCGATGTTGCGGCGCACCATCTCTTCGAGCCCGGGTTCGTAAATCGGCATCACGCCGTTCTGCAGATTGCGCACACGCTCTTCGTTCACGTCCACGCACACCACGGAATTGCCCAGATCGGCAAAACACGTTCCGGTGACAAGTCCGACGTAGCCACTGCCGATCACGGCGATATTCTTCATGTCCTCGAATCTCCCTTGCTCGCGTCCCCGATTTTCAGTGCAGTTCCATGCGCAGGTACGTCTCCGCGTTGAGCACGCTTCCTCCCGCCGCACCGCGCAGCGTGTTGTGCGACAGCGTGACGAATTTGACGCCGTGCGCACCGAACAGCGGCTCGGCGCGCACGCGGCCGACCACGATGCTCATCCCACGCCCGGTCATGCGATCGCGGCGCGGCTGCGGCCGATTGGCTTCATCGAGAACGACGATCGGCTGCTCCGGCGCCATCGGCAGGCCGGCCACGTCAGGATTGACGAACGCCCGCATCACCTCGACCACTTCCGCCGGAGTCGCGGGCTTTTCCGTTTCGACCGACATCGTCACCGTGTGTCCGTCCATCACGGGAACGCGGTTGCAGTGGGCGCTGAGCGCGAACTGCGACAGCTGTACTCCCTGGCCGTCGAACACGCCGAGCAGCTTGCGCGCCTCGGCTTCGAGCTTTTCCTCTTCGCCCTTGATGAACGGAACCACGTTGTCGATGAGATCGAGCGACGGCACGCCGGGATACCCGGCACCGGACGCCGCCTGCATCGACACGGCGAACACGCGGCGCACACCGAACGCGTCGTAGATCGGCCGCAGCGTCATCGCCGGCCCGGTCACCGTGCAGTTGGTGTTGCAGATGATCGCGCCGCTCCAGCCGCGGCGTTCGCGCTGCTGCTGCACCATGCGCAGGTGCGCAGCATTGATCTCCGGGATCACCAGCGGCACGTCGTCGTGCAGCCGATGGAATGACGCGTTCGAAAACACCACCGCTCCGGCGCGCGCGAAGGCCGGCTCGGCGATCTGCGCCGATTCATTCGGCAGGGCCGAGAAAACGAACTGCGGAGCAGCCGCCGCCGTCGCCACCGGGTCCGTCGCCATGAGCACCGTGTCGCGCATGGCCGCCGGAATTTCTCCCTCGATCACCCAGTGCGCAGCATCGCGATATCGCTTGCCCTCGGAACGGTCCGAGGCCGTAAGCGCGACGATTTCGAAGTTCGGATGGTCGACGAGGAGCTGGATGAAGCGCTGGCCGACGGCGCCGGTCGCGCCGAGCACAGCCACCGGAATCTTTTTGAACATAGCGCGTTTCATGATACCAGCAGAGGAAGGGTGCTTCCCATAGCCATAGCGGGTGAAAATTTTCGACCGCTGACCGCTGACCTCCGTCGGTGGTCGATAGTCAGCGATATGTTCCAAGCGGGCGCATCCGCCGTTTGGGGCGAGCTTCGATTGTCGACGATGCAACACGAAGAGAGATCCCTCCGTCTTGCCCTGGCTCGTTCGTAGCTACGTCTGCACGGACGGGGCAAGACGTTCGGGATGACGCTCCGGGAGAGGGAACGACAATCGCGGACAGGGTGGTACGTCCCTCGGACCGTCATCCCGAA
>JBIIIA010000375.1:0-3690 GCA_044235195.1 Thermoflexales bacterium | reverse complement strand
CGCCGAAACCTGGCAGCTCGATCCGACCACGCAGAAGTTCGAACCGATCGCCCTCGCGCTGCAGCGCCCGGATGCGCAGCTCGTCGCCCACAACGCGAAGTTCGATCTCGAAGTGCTGCGCGTCCTCGGCGTGACGATCGACAAGCCCGTCTACGACACCATGCTCGCCCAGTTCCTGTGCGACCCCGGCGGGCGCGGCCTCGGCCTCAAGCAGATGGCCTTCGATTACTTCGGCTGGCAGATGACCGAGATCACCGAGCTGATCGGCAAAGGCCGCAAACAGATCAGCATGCGCGAGGTGCCCGTCGCGCAGGCCGCCGCCTACGCCGCCGCCGACGCCGACGCCACGCTGCGCCTGTGGAAGATCCTCGAGCCGAAGCTCGTGCAGCGCAGCCAGGCGAAGCTCTTCCACGAAGTCGAAGTGCCGCTGATCCACGTGCTCACCGACATGGAGATGACCGGCGTCGCGCTCGACGTGAAATACCTCGGCGAGCTCTCCACGGAAATCACCACGCGGCTGCGCGAACTTGAAAAGAGCATCTACGAAAGCGTCGGCTCGATCTTCAACATCAACTCGCCCAAACAGCTCGGCGAAGTGCTGTTCGGCCGCCTCGGACTGCCGGCCCAGTCGCGCACGTCGACCGGCGCGCTGTCCACTTCAGCCGAGGTGCTCGACGAACTGCGCGACCGGCACCCGGTCGTGCCGCTGCTCCTCGAACATCGCGAGCTCTCGAAGCTGCAGGGCACCTACGTCGAGGCGCTGCCGCGGCTCATCAACCCGACGACCGGGCGTCTGCACACCGACTTCAACCAGGCCGGCGCGGTGACCGGCCGCCTGTCGTCGTCGAATCCGAACCTGCAGAACATCCCGAACCGCAGCGACATGGGCCACCGCGTGCGCAAGGCCTTCATTCCGCGCGCCGGCTGGCGGCTGATCAGCGCCGATTACTCGCAGGTCGAGCTGCGCATCCTGGCGCACCTGGCCGACGACCCGACGATGAAGGAAGCCTTCGCGCGCGGCGAAGACATTCACGCCACCACCGCAGCAGTGATCTACGACACGCCACTGCACGACGTGACGTCGATGCAGCGCAGCAACGCCAAACGCATCAACTTCGGCATCGCCTACGGCATGGGCCCGCAGGCGCTGGCCGCCGGCACCGGCATGACCATGCACGAGGCCGCAGATTTCATTCACCGCTACTTCGAACGATTTCCGCGCGTGCACGAATGGCTGGCGAACACCAAGCGCCTGGCGGCCGAACAGGGCTACGTCGAAACGCTGCTCGGCCGCCGCCGCTACTTCCCCGAACTGCAGCAGGGCGCGCCCGAACAGATGAAGCGCCGCGCCGAACGCGAGGCGATCAATCACCCGGTGCAGGGCAGCGCCGCGGACATCATGAAGATCGCCATGATTCGCATTCACACCGCGCTCGCGGCACAGCACTACCAGGCGCGCATGACGCTGCAAGTGCACGACGAACTCGTATTCGACTGCCCACAGCACGAGCTCGATGCCGTGCGCGCGCTGGTGCGCATCGAAATGGAAGGGGCATATCCACTCAGCGTGCATCTGCGGGCGGACGTCGCGTCCGGCACTTCGTGGGACGACGTCGCATCGTGATTCGAGTAAAGTAAACGGTCCATGAAAGTTTCGCTGCCGTCTATTCCACGCACCCGACGCATCCTCGCGATCGGGCTGCTCGTCGCGTGGCTGAGCAGCGGATGCACGCTCGACGCAGCCGCACCGCGCAACGGCACGATCGCCGACGCCGATTCCGCACAACAGCCGCTGCGCATCACGATCAACGCGCCGCCGACCGCCACGTCCGCACCGCCGACTGCCACACCAATTCCGCCGACCGCCACGCCGGTGCCACTGGCCGCGCGCGTCAACGACGAAGCGATCACGCTCGAACAGTTCCATTCCGAACTGGCGCACTATCTGGACACGGCCGATCCGAACGATCCGCAGGCGACGGCGGCGCAGCAGGTCGTGCTGACGAACATGATCCAGCGTGCGGTGCTGCTGCAGGAAGCAGCGCGGGCCGGCGTCACCGTCTCCGAGGCCCGAATCGAAGAAGAGATCGCGCTGGCGCGCGCCCGCGCCGGCGGCGACGAAGAGTACGTCACCTGGCTGGCCGCCAGCAAACTGACACCGGAAGAAGCGCGCGAACGCATACGCATCGCGCTGATCACGGCTGCGATGCGCGACCGTGTGATCGCGGCCGTGCCGCGCGAAGCCGAACACGTGCGCGCCTTCCACATCCTCGTCGGCACCGAACTCGAAGCGCAGCAGATGCTCGACCGCCTGGATGCCGGCGCCGTGCTCGGCCCGCTCGCCACGCGCTATTCGCTCGACGACGGCACGCGCGCGGACGAAGGTGATCTCGGCTGGTTTCCACAGGGTGCCGGCGCCGTGATCTGGCCGGAAGTCGAAGAGGCGACGTTTCAGCTGCAGCCCGGGGAAACCAGCGGCATCGTCGCCAGCCCCGCCGGCTTTCACATCGTGCGCGTCGTGGCGCGCGAAGTGCGCCCGCTGTCGGAAGCGCACTTCACCGCCCTGCAGGCGCGCGCACTCGAGACATGGATGAATGCGCTGCTCGACGGCGCCCGCGTAGAGCGTTTTCTATGAACGAACGTCTGCCCAATCCCAACTATCCGCTGTGCTTTCGCCCCGAGCTGAAGGAGAAAGTGTGGGGCGGCCGCTCCCTCGAGACGATCGTCGGAGTCGAGCCCACTGATCGACGCATCGGCGAGGCGTGGCTGATTCACGAGTCGATGCCGATTCAAAACGGGCCGCTGCGCGGCCGCACGCTGGCCGACGTGGTGCAGCAGTTCCCCGACGAAATCCTCGGCGCGCGCGGCGCCGGGTTCGTCGTGAACGGCGTGCCGCGCTTCCCGCTGCTGGCCAAGTTCCTCGACGCCGACGACTGGCTCTCGGTGCAGCTGCACCCGAACGACGAGCAGGCGCGCGCGCGCGAAGGAGCGCCATACGGCAAGTGCGAGTTCTGGCTGGTGCTGGCCGCCGAGCCCGGCGCGCGCGTCATCCACGGCCTCACCCAGCGCGTGGCGCCCGCCGAGCTCATTCGCGCAGCGACGACCGGCGCCATCCGCGACATGTTCGACACCGTCGAAGTCGCCGCCGGCGACGTGCTCATCAACACGCACGGCATGATCCACGCCCTCGGCCCCGGCCTGCGCATCTACGAACTGCAGCAGTCCAGCGACATCACCTATCGCCTGTACGACTGGGACCGGCCGGCGTCGGACGGCCGCGCGCTGCACCTCGAACAATCGGCCGCCGTGGCCGACTACGAACCGGTGCTGGCGCATACCATCACGCCGATCGAATACGCCACCGCCAACGGAACGGAAACGCGCATGCTGTGCGCCTGCCGCTATTTCGCCGCGACGCTCAAGCGCATCGTCGACGCCGACGTCGCCAACACCCGCGGCGTCTCGCCGCACCTGATCACCGTGCTCGAAGGCAGCGGCAGCATCAACGCGGGCGACGAGCGCATCCCGCTGCGAGCCGGCGATTCCGTGCTGGTCCCGGCCGACCTGGGTGAATACACGCTGGCGACGACCGAAACGCTGCGCGTCGTCGTCGGATTCGTGCCGTCACTCGAAAACGACGTCGTCAAGCCGCTGCACGCGATCGGCTGCACGCAGGCGCAGATCGAACAA
>JBIIIA010000374.1:0-3693 GCA_044235195.1 Thermoflexales bacterium | reverse complement strand
TGCATATTCGGGAAATCAGATCAACTCTGAAGAACTGTGGGTGTTCGTTCCCAACAGCGTTCCTGCCGGGACGTACGCTCTGCGCTTGTGCGCTGGTGACGGCGAGTGCGCGCTGCAGGCGGACGCGCTGGTTTTGTATCAGGACTCGGCCGTGGCGCCCGAGCCAGTCATCATCGAACCGTTCCCCACGTATTCTGCGGCGGCGGGTTCTATGCCGTGGCTGTGGATGGGGGGCAAGAATCTCAACCTTGTGAGCCGCGCGCGTCTGCTGTCATCCTCGGCCGAAGCGCAGGCGTACGACGTGTATTTCTACACAGTGTCATGGGAACGGTTGGAATGGCTGGGAGTGGCCGTGCACGAAAGCGTGCCGGCGGGGCAATATGCGCTGGAGCTGTGCACGGCGAGCGGGCAATGTGTGACGCAGGCGGATGCGCTGACGTTGTACGACGTCAGCATGTCCATCAGCTACGTGTGGCCGGGCAAAGTGGGTGAAGGTCAATCGGCGGACGTGTACATCTATGGGCAGGGCCTGACGTCGGCGGTGACGGTGACGATCGGTGGGCTGCCGGTGTCCGACATAAACGTGTACAACTCCTCCGTGATGTCCGTGCGCACCCCGGCCGGGCTGCCGATCGGTCAGTATGACGTGATGGCGACGTTGTCGGACACGTCTTCCACGATGATCGGTGCGTTCTCCGTCGTGGGGCAGTTGGTCGAATACGTGTCGCCGAACCGGCAGGTCGTCAGCACGTCGGCTGAGGCATATCTGTACGGCTACGGCTTCAAGGAAGGCGTGTCTGTGACCATCGGCGGGCTGCCGGTGGCTGACCTGCGCGTCTACGACTCGAACAATCTGTATGTGCGCACCTCGGCGGATCTGCCGGTCGGCGTACATGATGTCGAAGTCCGGTTCGCCGAGACGGCCACTGTGCTGCCGGCGGCATACACGGTGATCGAGGAGCAGAGCAGTGATTGGTTTGCGCAGGCTGAGACGTTCTGGACGTCGCCGGCTGCAATTCGTCGCGGCGATCCTGTGGACATCGGGCTGATCGTGTATCGCCAGGGCGGCGACGAGCCGCGCCAGGCGCGGGTGTCTTTCTATCAGCTCGTGGATGATGTACCGCAGCTGATCGACGTCGTGTCGACGACGGAGCCGCTTGCGCCGGGTCCGTTGTGGCACAGCATCGGAGGCGTGGCCACATCCTGGGTGGCAGATTCCCCGGATGCTGAAGTGACTTTGATGGCGGTTATCGAAACCGATGGTCTGAACGACGACATCAACCCTGCGAACAACATCGTCACGCGCACGATTACGCTGCTGCCGTCGATGCCGGATCAGGCTGCACCGCATGTGAGTTCGGTGGAAATCAACGACGGCGCGGTGGAGACGAGTGATTCGTTGGTGACGGTCGAGGTCGGTGTGACGAACACGGCATCGATGATGTATCTCGTCGAACGTGAGTTCAACGCTGCCGCCGGGTTATGGACTCCCGTGCAGACCACGGGCTGGATCGGCTATCAGAGCAGCTACCCGATGGTGCTGATGGGCTCGAGCGGGCTGCGCTACGTGCAGGCGTGGGTGAGCGACGAAATGGGCAACATTTCGTCGAACAGCGGCATGGCGGGCATCAACTACAACGCAGCGCCGGAAGAGATTCTGTCCGGTCAAGTGCGCATGTTCCGCTATCCGCTGGCGGCCGGCCAGACGGCAACGATCACGCTCGAGACGCTCGACGGAGACGCCGATCTGTATGTGTGGAACCCGGATGGAAGCAGCGCGGCTCGGAGCGTCGCAGATTTGTCGGCCGTCGATCAGGTTGTGGTTGCGGCAGCCGAGAACAGCGAGTACCAGGTCGAGGTGTACGGCTATGAGACGAGCACGTACCGCTTGAGCGTCGAATATGGCGTGGGTGCGTCGCGCGCTGCGCGGGTGCGAGCGGCGACGACGACGAAGTTGTTGCGTGACGCGCCGGTGGTGCAGCCGGGCAGCCAGCCGGCTGCGATGATGGCGATGCCGAACGTGCCGATCAGCAGCATGCTGCCGCAGCCGAGCGCAGCGACGCCGACGCCCGGGTCCTACAAGATCTACGTGCCGGTTCTGGTGCAGCCGTAGGGGAGTGATTACGAGCCCATCCGTTATTGCATGTGCGAAATCCCTGCATCCTGGCCGAAGGCTGGGATGCAGGGATTTCGCCTGTATTTACGGACGGACACTTAGTCACTTCCGTCGTAGGACAATGTACAGATCATGAGTGAAACTTTCGATCGAATCGGACAGGAATATGCGCGCTTCGGGTATGAAGCAGTGCGGGTGAGCGTGGTTGAAGACGCGCGGGCGTGGTTCTATCTTGCGGTGCTGGCGTTCGGGCACGACGACTTTGCACGTGCGGCGGAGTGCGCGGGGCGCGCCGCCGAATCGGACGCGGCGAGCCTGCTGTATCGTGAAGCGGCGACGTACCTGGAGCGCGTGGCGCGCGACGGCAAGCAGGCGGTGTACGTCACCGGCGAGGCGTTCGGCGCTTTTATTCGCGGCGGCGGCAATCTGCCGCTGTACCGCGAGACGAGCGCGGCGCTGCGGCGCGTCTACGAAGAGTATGACGATCTGCGGCTGCTGGACATCGGCGTCGGCGACGGGCTGGCGCTGCTGGCGGCGCTGAACGAGCGCGTGCGCAGCGTCACGCTCGTCGAGCCGTCGGCGGCCATGCTGAGCGCGACGGCGCGCGCGCTGGCGGAGCGCGGCGTCGCTGCGGACGCGGTGAACGGCACGCTGCAGGAATTCGTGCGCGAAGAGCGCGGGCGCTGGGACGTCGCCGAGGCCACGTTCAGCCTGCAGTCGATCGCGCCGGACGAACGGCCGGCGCTGCTGCGCTGGCTGCGCGCGCACGCCGGGCGCGTGCTGATCGCCGAGTTCGACCCGCCGGCGTACACCACGATGTACGCGCCGCAGTGGGTGAGCCACGTCATGCAGCGCTACGCGATCGGGCTGGCGGAGTATGCCGACGACGGCGGGCTGGTGGCGCAGGGATTTCTGATGCCGGTGTTCTTCGGATACTTCGATCGCAGCGCCGCGCGCACGAACTACGAGAACCCGATCGACGACTGGGTGCAGGCGCTGCGCGACGCCGGCTTCGTCGATGTGGAGAAGCGACGGATCTTCGATTACTGGTGGGCGACGGCGTGGCTCGTCGACGGGCGCAGCGATTCGCGATAAATGCGTGGGCTGCGCCCGCAGTGTTCACGGAAAGCTGCGTAGAAGCGGCTGACGGTGTGGAAGCCGCAGGCGACGGCGATGGCGGCCACGGCGCCGTCGGTGGTGGCCAGCAGCATTTGCGCGTGCGCGATGCGTCGCTGCGTCAGATAGTCGATCATGCTCACCCCGTACGTTTCACGGAACAGATGCATGGCGTAGGTCGGGTGCACGTGCGCGCTGCCGGCGATCTGTTCGACGCGCAGCGGCTCGGCGAAATGTTCGGCGATGTACTGCGCCATGCGCTCGGCTTTGCCGGCGCCGAGCGTCGACGTCGTGCGCACTTCGAGCGCCGGCGGCGACGCCGAATTCAGGCTGCGCGCCATGCGGCGCAGCCGCGCTTCCAATTCGAGCGACACGATCCGTGTGTTTTCAGGAGAGCCGTCGGCCAGGTCGGCGCGCCAGCGGCGCATGCTCATTTCGTCCATGGCGCTGTGGGGCGTGCA
>JBIIIA010000373.1:0-3696 GCA_044235195.1 Thermoflexales bacterium | reverse complement strand
TGTAGAGACGACGGCGGTCGGCCGTCGATCGCCGATCGCCGATCGCCGACGGCCGCACTCCATTTGCGGTCGGCCGTCGGCCGTCATTCTCCGTCGTCCGTCGTCGATCCCCCGTCATCGCCCATGTCCTGTTCGATGCGTTCGGGGTCTTCGCCGCGTTCGAGGCGGCCGATGACCTCGTCGAATTCGGGGCCGACGTCCTCGCCGGTTTCGTCGGCCATGCGGCGCATGAAGCGGCCGAGCGAGCGCGGGTCGTTTTCGTCGAGGCCTGCGGCGTCGGCGAGCAGCGATTCGTCGACGTCGCCGCCGTCGGTTTCTGCGGAGGCGCCGCTGCTGCGCATCACGCGCACGCGCGAGACCATGCGCGAGAGATGCGCGCTGCCGCAGCGATCGCAGCGCGCCTGCGAATGGTCGACGTCGCTCAGGCGACGATAGAACACCGACACCTTGCGTCGGCAGTCCAGACAGCGGTATTCGTGAATGGGCATACGGAAAATTCTACCGATTACAATCGGGCCGCATGCAAGCCTTGATGAACGCTGCAGCCGCCGATCTGTATACGTTCGAGAGTCCGCCGATGCTGGTGGTGCTCTCCGGTCCGTCGGGGGTGGGCAAGGACACGTTGCTGCACTGCCTGAAGCGACGCGGCTATGAGTTCGCATTCGTGGTGACGATGACGACGCGCCCGCGTCGTGCGAACGAGGTCGATGGCGTCGACTACTTTTTCGTGAGCGAGGCAGAATTCGAGCGGTTGATCCGCGAGGACGGATTCCTGGAACACAGCCTGGTCTACGGCGATCACAAGGGCATTCCGAAGGCGCAGGTGCGCAACGCCTTCGCGACCGGGCACGACGTGATCATGCGCATCGACGTGCAGGGGGCGGCCAAGATTCGCGCGCTGGTGCCGAACGTAGTGACGGTCTTCATCGCGCCGGAAACGGAAGACGAGTTGATCGAGCGCCTGCGCGAGCGCAACACGGAAGACGGCGAGAAGCTGCAGCGGCGCATCGCCACGGCGCGCGAGGAAATGCGGCGGCGCGACGAATTCGACTACGTCGTCGTGAATCGCGGCGGCTGTCAGGAGCGTGCGGTCGATCAGATCGTGTCGATCATCACCGCCGAGCACTGCCGCGTCGGGCGCACGGCAGCGGAGATTTAGCGTCGAATTTTTTACCGCCATGAATGTGCAACCCGAACCGGATGCCGTCGTTCTCGATCCGCGGCGGCTGCCGACCGCGGAGCCGCGGCTGACCTACGTTCTGATCGGCATCATCGTCGTGGTGTGGCTGATCAGCGAGGTCACCGGCGGCACGGACGATCCGGTGCACATGGTGGTGATGGGCGCGAATTTCGCGCCGCTGGTGATGCTCGGGGAATATTGGCGGCTGTTCACGGCCAACTGGCTGCACTTCGGCATACAGCATCTGGCGGTGAATGCGTTTTCGCTGTATTCGCTCGGCACGCAGGTCGAGGCGTTGTTCGGCCGTCGTCGGTTTCTGGCGATGTATCTGCTCAGCGGCGTGAGCGGGGCGGTGCTCAGCTTCGTGCTGACGCGCGGGCTTTCCGCCGGCGCGTCCACGGCGGTGTTCGGGATGCTCGGCGCGCTGGCGGTGTATTTCTATCGACAACGCAGCGTCATCGGCGACGTCGGCCGCGAGCGACTGCGCAATCTGATGCTGGTGCTGGCGATCAACGTGGCGTTCGGCCTGGTGGCGGGCAACATCGACAACTGGGGGCACGCCGGCGGCCTGCTGGGCGGCGTGGTGCTGGGCTGGGTGCTGTGTCCGCGCTACGTCGGCGTGTCCGGACGGCCATGGCAGTCGTACGAGCTGGCCACGCCGTTCATCGCCGACGAAAATTCCCTGGCGCGCCAGTGGCCGGCGGTGGCGCTGTTCGTCGTCGCGCTGGCGGCCGTCGTCCTCGTCGTCACGATGGGGTAGCCGTCCGCGCCAAAGACTACGAAACTTCGGCAATCTGCGTTCAGGCGCACGTGATATAGTCTTACAGGTCACGGGGATGACAGGCATCGACGGATGCGGTCGTTCTACGGTGGCGAGCCGAGAAGCGACTCTCGTTAAACAGTGCGAAGCACTGTAAGTGCGAAGATCAACTGGAATGCTGTTCCGGTCGCCGCGTAAGCGGTAGCTGATCAGCACCGCGGCTCAGTCCGCGGCGGTTCCCGAATGCTCGCGTTGGTGGCGTTCGGCAAACCGTCATAATGCCAACGGACGTTTCGCAAAGGTTCGTATGCGGTTCGACGTCGGCTGATCGCCAATCCACGAACTGGCGTCTCGTTTAGCCTGTTGTTGGGCGTGCGCGGCGCGAGATCAAAACGACAACTACGCTCGTAGTCATCGCAGGGCTTCCCATTTCGGACCCGGGTTCGATTCCCGGCATCTCCACTCGTGCGCCCGCCGGCTTGCCGGCGGGCGCGTTCGTTTTTCGGACCTCACCCCCTGACCCCCTCTCCCCCTCGATTTCGCTTGCGTTTTTGTTGAGAAAATGGTCGGTAAGCGACGCGAAATCTCGGCGGAGAGGGGGAAGCGTGGCGACGCGTCTGCGATACTCGGAGCATGCTACGCATCACCGACGTCAAGCTGCCGCTGGATCATCCCGAAGAGACGCTGCGCGCGGCCGTGCGCAAGGCGCTGCGCCTGTCCGAGGGTGAACTCATCGGGTATGCGATCTACAAGCGCAGCTACGATGCCCGCCGCAAGGGCGCGATCACGCTGATCTACACGGTCGACGTCGAAGTGCGCGGCGAAGAGCGCGTGCTTCGGCGCTGCCGCGACGATCGGCGGGTGCAGCCGGCGCCGGACATGGCGTATCGCTTCGTGGCGCGCGCGCCGCAGGAATTGAAGACGCGGCCGGTGGTGATCGGGGCCGGGCCAGCCGGCATCTTCGCGGCGCTGGTGCTGGCGCAGATGGGGTTTCGGCCGATCATCCTCGAGCGCGGCAAGTCGGTGCGCGAGCGCACGGTGGACACGTTCGCGTTCTGGCGCAAGAAGACGCTGCACCCGGAATCGAACGTGCAGTTCGGCGAGGGCGGGGCGGGCACATTTTCGGACGGCAAGCTGTACAGCCGCGTGGGCGACCCCGAGCATTATGGGCGCAAAGTGCTGAGCGAGCTGGTCGCCGCCGGCGCGCCGCCGGAGATCATGTACGTGTCGAAGCCGCACATCGGCACGCTGCGGCTGGTGGCGGTGGTGCAGCGCCTGCGCGCGGCGATCGAGGCGCTGGGCGGCGAATTCCGCTTCGAGACGCGCGTCGACGACATCGAGATCGAGGACGGGCGCGTGCGGGCGCTGCATTTGTCCGACGGCTCACGCCTGCCGGCCGAACGCGTGGTGCTGGCCGTCGGCCACAGCGCGCGCGATACTTTTCGCATGCTGGTGAATCGCGGCGTGTTCGTCGAGAAGAAGCCCATCTCCGTCGGCTTTCGCATCGAACATCCGCAGTCGCAGATCGACCGGGCGCGCTTCGGCGACCAGGCCGGCCACAAGGTCCTCGGCGCGGCCGACTACAAGCTGGTGCATCACGGTTCGAACGGTCGGTCGGTGTACAGCTTTTGCATGTGCCCGGGCGGCACGGTGGTGGCGGCGGCCTCCGAGCCTGGCGGCGTGGTGACGAACGGCATGAGCCAGTATTCGCGCGCCGAGCGCAACGCCAACGCCGCCATCGTCGTCGAGCTGCGGC
>JBIIIA010000372.1:0-3697 GCA_044235195.1 Thermoflexales bacterium | reverse complement strand
CGTCGCCGAGCTGATCTTTGAGCTTCGCCTTCAGGTTGTGCAGAAGCTGGCGCGCTTCCTTCGTCTTGCCCGCGCCGGCGCCGATGCCGGCGGCGACGTGGTCGTACTTGGGGAACACCCAGGCGTACAGATCCGGGCTGACGTCGTCGCCGAGATACAGCGCTGCGCGCGTCTCCCAGTAGCGCATGGCGTCGGCCGGCAGCTGGATGCGCTCTTGATACGCCACGGCCATCGGCAGCCGCTCGAGGCCGAGCAGCTTGGCCACGGTCGAATACGCGCCGTCCGCGCCGATGACGGCGTCGGCGTCGACGACGTGCGTGCGCCGCGCCTTGTCTTCGTAGACGGCGCGCACGCCGTCGGCGCGCACCTCGAGCGATTCGAGCTTGCCCTCGACCAGATCGGCGCCCTTGGCCACGGCGCGGTCGCGCACGTAGCGGTCGAATTTTTCGCGCCGCACCATGGCGATGAAATCGCGGCTGGAATCGGGCTGGCTGCTGGCGACGGGAAATTCGCTGAAGTGGCGCGGCGAGACGACGACGGCCGTGGTGACCTTGCGATCGATCAGGTCGTGCGGCAGATTCCATTCGTCGAACGCCATCGGCGGCACCGCGCCGCCGCAGGGCTTGATGTATTCGAGATCGCGTTCGAGCAGAACGACGTCGATTCCGAGATCCCGCAATGTGTCCGCGGCGATGCTGCCGCCGATCGATGCACCGACTACGAGTACGCGTGCCATGTTTTTCCTCCGTTGCTATGAACCGATCACCCGAGCCCGATCGCCGCCGCCAGCATGCCCCACACATACGGCGGAATGGCGACGATGTTGTAGCGCACCGCCTGCGCCTGCGTCGGATTGCGCACGAGCTGAATCTGCTGCGGCAGCTGCATGCCGATGAAAAGAATGATGATCGCCGCGACGATCCAGTGCCCCCACGCCAGCAGCAGCCCGACCGCCGCCAGCTGCGCCGCGTTGATGATGATCACCGCGATGCGCGCTGCCTGTGCCTCGCCGTACAACGCCGGAATCGAGCGCAGGCCGAGCTGGCGGTCGCCCACCACGCTCTTGAAGTCGTTGATCGTCATGATGCCGTGCGCGCCGAGGCCGTAAATCACGGCGAGCAGCATGCTCTGCGTCGCTCCGGCGCTGCTCAGCGTCGGGTCGAACGCCAGATGCCCGGCGATCCACGCCAGGCTCTCGTACGACAGCCCGACGGCCAGGTTGCCGATCCAGCCGTTTCTCTTGAAGCGCAGCGGCTCCAGTGAGTAGAACGCCGCCAGCGCCACGCCGATCAGCGCCGCCCAGAACACCGGCAGGCCCAGGAAGAGCGCCACCGCCAGCGCCGCCAGCATCAGCGCCACGATCGTGCCGCGCACCTGCTGCGCGCTGACCTGCCCGGAGGGGATCAGTCTTTCCGGCTGGTTGATGGCGTCGACGTGTCGGTCGCACCAGTCGTTGAGCACCTGGGAAAACCCGGTCAGCAGCGGCCCGGCCATGAAGGTGCCGATGGCGATGCGCCCGACGCTGACGAGCGTGCCGGCCGGGTCGCCGAACAGGTCGAAGGGCACACTGTGGCTGGCGACGGCGCCGACGACGAACGCCCACGCCGGTGCGAACCAGGTGTAGCTCTTCATCAGGCGCAGCGATTTGCTGAGTTGAAACGCCGGCGTCGCTGCCGCGGCGGGTGTTGAGGATGTATCCATAGGCCGAACCTAAACCGAGATTCGGTTATGTTATACGGTTCACTAAACTCGCGCAAGTGAGAATGAAACCGGGATTCTTAGAATCCTGGTTTCATGTCGTCGTACGCTGCCAGCACGCGCTGCACCATGCGTTCGCGGGTGAATTCAGCCAGCACGCGCGCGCGCGCGGCATCGCCGCAGCGGCGCCGCACGGATTCGTCGCGCAGCCGCCCGAGCGCCGCCGCCAGCGCCGCCGGGTCGCGCGCCGGAACGACGCAGCCAGTCACGCCGTCCTGGTTGATCCACGAGGTCGCGCTGCCGACTTCCGTGGTGACCACCGGCAGCGCCGAGGCCATCGCCTCCAGCACGGCGATGCCGAACGCCTCGGCGCGCACGTTGGCCGGCAGCGCGTAGACGTCGGCGGCGCGGAAGCAGGCCGGCAGGTCGTCGTCATCCGGCGATCCGATGAAGCGCACGCGCCCGGCCACGCCGAGCGACTCGGCCAGCGCCTGCCACTCGGCCCGCATCGGCCCGTCGCCGGCGATCACCGCGATGACATCACGGCGCTCGACGAGCGCGCGGATCAGGTCGTCCAGCCCCTTGTAATAGCGCAGCCGGCCGACGCTGAGCACGACCAGCGCATCGGACGCGCCGGCCGTCCACTGCGCGCGCAGCTCGGCCGCGCGCGCCAGCGTGCGCGGGTGCGCGGCGAAACGCTCCGGATCGATGCCGAGCGGCGCCACGCTGCACTTGTCCCAGTGCGGCGCGATCCACGGCGAACTGCGCGCGTAGATCTCGCTGGTCGGCAGGATCCTGTCGGCGCGCGCCAGCACGCGCCGCAGCAGCGGCGCATACAGGCGCAGCAGCATCTTCTGCCGCACGATGTCGCTGTGCCAGGTGATCACGGTGCGGCGCGCGCGGCCGAAGAGCAGATTGCACGCCTCGCCGATGGGATACGGCGCGTGTAGGTGCGCGATGTCGGCGCCGCGCGTGAGCTGCGCGACGAGGCGCGGGAACGCTGCGGCGATCGGCGCCGACTGCACGTCGAGCCAGCGCTTCGCCCGCACCACGCGCACGCCGGCGCTGATCTCGTCGCTCGCCGGCAGGCCGCGCCGCTGCGTCACCAGCACGGTGACGTCGTGGCCGGCGCGCGCCTGCGCTTCGGCCAGATCGCGCACGTGGTTCTCGATGCCGCCGAGCACCGGGGCGTAGTCCTTGTAAATGTGAACGATGCGCATATCAGCCTCTGTATGCCGCGAGCGTGGCTGCGGCCGTCTGATCCCATGAAAAGTGCGCCGCCTGCGTCAGGCTGCGCGCGCGCAGTTCGGCGCGCAGGGCGGCATCGTCGAGCACGCGGCGCAGCGCAGCCGCGATCTGACCCGGCTCGTGCGGGTCGATGAGCAGCGCCGCGTCGCCGACCACCTCGGGCAGCGACGAAGCATTCGAGCAAATCACCGGCGCCCCGCACGACATCGCCTCGAGCGGGGTGAGGCCGAAGCCCTCGTACAGCGAAGGGAACACGAAGGCGTCGCACGCGCCGTAGAGCGCCGCGGCGTCGGCGTCGCCGATCGGGCCGACGAAGCGCACGGTCGGCGCTGCAGCGTGGAGAACGTAGCGGGGATCGACGTGGCCGGCGATGATGAGTTCGACGTCGGTGCGGCCGACATCGCGCCACGCCTCGAGCAGCCGCGGCAGATTCTTGTGCGGCTTGTTGCTGCCGAGATAGAACACGAAGCGCGCCGGCAGGTCGAAGCGTGCTCGCGCGGCGCGCACGCGGGCATCCGTGGGCGGGGCGAAGCCGGGATCGGCGGCGAGCGGCGTGGCGACGAGCTTGGCGCGCGCCTGCGGAAAGATGCGCGCCAGGTCGTCGGCGGCCGACTGCGAGATGGTTAGCAGCACGTCGGAGCGCAGCACGGCCAGCGCGTGCAGCCAGCGAATCGTCAGGCGCGCGCGCGCGGACGGGAAAAGATCGGGATGCAGAAAGGGGATGGCGTCGTAGATCGTCGTGATCGTGCGG
>JBIIIA010000371.1:0-3699 GCA_044235195.1 Thermoflexales bacterium | reverse complement strand
GCTGCTCGGCGCGATCGCGGCCGCGGCCGCCGTGTCCGGCTGCACTGCAGCGACGCCGCCGGCGAGCATCGCCTACGAACGCGAACTCGCCCTCGCCGCGGAATCGGCCGTCGGCCAGACGTTCACCGCGCCGCACGGCGGCCTCACGGCACTCGACGTGCCCCTGGGCTACGACCGCAGCGCCGACGGCGTGATCACGCTGCGGCTCTTCGAGCGCGGCGCCGCCACGATTCAGGAGACGCTCGCACAGCAGCCCGTCGCCGTCGTCGAAGCGCCGACCGCCGGGCGCGCAGCCGGTGTGCAGCGATTCGCCCTGCCCGCGCCGCTGGCATCGCACGGGCGCTCCTATTACGCACGGCTCGAGCGCACGCACGGCCCGCCGATCGGCATCGGCGCAGTGAATGCCACAGCAAGAATGGACGGCGCCGCCTACGTGAACGACGCACCGGTCGAAACACAGCTCGCGCTGCAGGCGGCGTACGCGCCCGTCCCATCCGCGCTGGGGGCGGCGGCATCTGTGCTCGGCTGGCTGCCGGCGCTGCTGGCGGCGGCCGCCCTGCTGCTGGTGCCCGGCAGCGCGCTCCTGCGCCTGCTGTGGCCGGATCGGCCGACGCACTCGTGGCTCGACGACGGCGCGCTCTCGGCGGCCATCGGACTGGCCGTGTATCCGCCGCTGCTGGCATGGACGGACGCGCTCGGCGCGCACCTCGGCGCGGCAAATTTCTGGCTGCCGATCGCCGCCGGCGCAGCGGTACATGCGGCGCTCGCGTGGAAGAGCCCGCGGCCGCAGCGTGCATGGCGCAAGCCGACGTCATTCGATCTCGTCGCCGTCGGCGCGCTGGCGGCGCTCTTCGCCACGCGCCTGCTGCCGACGTCGACGCTCGCCCTGCCGTTGTGGGGCGACGCCATCCACCACACCGCCATCGCCCAGCGCATCGTCGACGCCGGCGGCTTTTTCTCGTCATGGCAGCCGTACGCCGATGCCGCGACATTTACATACCACCCGGGTTTCCATACCTTCGTCGCCGGGCTGATCACGCTCACCGGCGACGCCGCGCCGCAGGCGGCGCTGACCGCCGGCCAGCTCATGAACGCAGCAGCGGTGATCGCGCTCGCTCCGCTGGCCTCGCGGCTGGCAGGCAACCGCTGGGCCGGCCTGGCCGCCGTGGCGGTCGCGGCGTTTCTGCTGAGCATGCCGCAGAGCTACACCAACTGGAGCCGCTGGACGCAGCTCGCCGGCCAGATGATCCTGCCGACCGCCATGCTCGCCGCGTGGAGCGTCGTGCGCCGACCGCAGCGCCGCACGCTCGCCATCGCCGCGCTGTGCGCCGCCGGGCTGGCGCTGACCCATTACCGCATCATCATTCTGTGGGTGATCTTCGTCGCCGTGTGCTGGATCGCCGAAAACGTGCGACGCCGAAACGAACGCGGCGACATCCTGCGCAGCGCCGCCGGCGCGGCGGCGTGCGGCGCGGCGGTCGCGCTGCTGTGCGCACCGTGGGGGCTGCGCGTGTACCAAAGCGAGCTGGCGCGCAGCTTCAGCGCCAAGCTCAGCACGCCGGCCGCTGCGACGCAGGACGCCGTGCGCGCCTACAACGCATCCGGCGGCTTCACCAGCTACGTGCCGCTCGCATTCTGGGCGGCCGCGGCGGCCGCCACGGCGTGGCTCGCGCTGCGCGGCCGGCGCGCGCCGCTCGTGATCGTCGCGTGGGCCGGCGGCGTCTGGCTGGCGACCAACCCGGATGTCGTCGGACTGCCGGGCGCCGGCATCCTGAGCAATTTCGCCATGGACATCGCGACGTACATACCGGCGGCCGTGCTGATCGGGGCCGCCGCGCCAGCGACGAACCTGGTCGGCGTCGCCGTTGCAGCGGCAGCCGTCTACGGACTCCTCACGCGGCCGACGGACATTCAGCCCGGTCCGCATGCCATGGCCGGCGTCGCCGACCTGCGCGCCGCGCAGTGGGCACGAGCCAACCTGCCGAACGACGCGCTGGTCGCCATCAACGGATTCACGCCCAATCCGAACGGCTACGTCGCCGGCACCGACGGCGGCTGGTGGCTGCGCGTGCTCGCCGCGCGCCGCACCACGATCCCGCCGATGCAATCGCAGGCCGAAGTGCACGAAGACGCCGACGCGCTGGCGCGCACGCGCGCGTTCGCCGATCTGACCGACGGCGACGCACCGCCGGATGCGGCCGTCGCGCAGCTGCGCGCACTCGGGGCCACACACGTTTTCGTCGGCCAGATTCAGGGAACATCGAACCATCCGGCCGGCGGACTGACCGTCGCTGCCCTCGATGAGATGCCGAGTGTGCGGGCGATCTATCGCGAAGACCGCGTGGGGATCTATGACATCCGCTGAACGAACGCTCTCGGTGTGCGTCGTCACCCAGCAGCACCGCGCCGTCGTGAGCGGAATCGGCGTGCACGCGCGCAACCTGACCCAGCGCCTGCACGCGGACGGACACCGCGTGCATCTCGTGGTTCCCGAAGACGAAGCGCCGCTCGACGCCCCGTACGCCGTCACCACCACGCCGCGCGCACGACTGCGCGGCAGCCAGGCGCGCTGGTTTTCGCTGGCGATCGGATTCGGCCGCGCGCTCGACGAACTGCAGCGCCGTGAAACGTTCGACGTCGTGCAGTTCACCGACGCGCGCGAATCGCTGTTCTATCGCGGAGCGGCGCCGGCGCTCGGCCACATCAACGACACCTACTCGGCGGACGTGCGATCGCTGGCGTACTACCGCGCGCGCTACGGCGACGGCGTCGCGCGCTGGGCCTATTACCGCGTCGTGCACGCGCTCGAAGCGCGCGCGCTGCGGCGGCTCACCCGCGTCGTCGCCAACAGCCGCTTCACGCTGGAAACCGTGCGCCGTGCGTACGGGCTCGACGACGCGCGACTGCGCCTGTGCTACAAGAGCGTCGACGTCGAACGCTACCGTGCCGCGCACGAGCGCCGCGCGACGCTCCCGGCCCACCCGCCGCGCGTGCTGTTCGTCGGCGGCAACATGCAACGCAAGGGCATGCCGCATCTGATCTCCGCCGCGGCAGAGGTCGCCCGCGCGGTCCCCGACGTCGAGTTCGTCGTGGCCGGCCGCGACGCCGCGCAGGTGCGCATGGAAGCGCTGTGCGACGCGCACGGCGTGCGCGCGCGCTTCCGATTCCTCGGCCTGCAGAGCCAGGAGCAGCTCATCGAGCGCTACGCCGAAAGCGACGTCTTCGTGCTGCCGGCGCTGACCGAGGCGCTCGGCCTCGTCTTCCTCGAAGCCATGGCCGCCGGGGTGCCGGTGATCGGCACGCGCGTCGGCGGCATCCCCGAGATCGTGGAAGACGGCGTCAACGGGCTGCTCGTGCCGCCGGAAAATCCATCGGCGCTGGCCGCCGCCCTTGTGCGACTGCTGGGCGACGCCGCGCTGCGGGCCCAGTTCACGCAGGCCGGGCTGCACACGCTCACGCGCTTCGACGTGCCGACGATGATGCAGCGCACGTATGAGCTGTACGGGGAGAGGGGATAGGGAATGGGGGATAGGGAATGGGGAATGGGGAATGGGATTGTCAATTCCCTAATCCCTCTTCCCTCTCCCCTCTCCCCTCTCCCCTCTTCCCCTCACAAGGGGACATCGCTTTCGGCTCTTCTGAACGTCCGACAGCTGATATGCCAAATCGGCGGTGGCAAGTAGTAGGCGAGAAGATCAA
>JBIIIA010000370.1:0-3700 GCA_044235195.1 Thermoflexales bacterium | reverse complement strand
CAGCGCCGATTGGATCGAGTTGTACATGTTCGCCAGCTGCCGCAGCGGATGAATGAAGTTCTGGCCGTACGTGATGAACGTGGCGATGATGCCGACGCTCACCAGATCTCGCAGCGCCAGCCACCCGCCGAACGAGGCCAGCACGATCACGAACAGGTTGCCCAGAGTCGCCGTCAGCGGCATCAGCATGAACGCGTAGGTGTTGGCGTACACGCCGGCGTCGTAGGCCGCCTGATTGCCGCGCCGAAACGCCGACAGCACCGAGTCGTTGCGACGGAACGCCTGAATCACGCGCTGGCCGCTGATCGCTTCTTCCATCACGGCGTTCAGCGCACCGACGTCCTTCTGCAGAATGCGAAAGCCCTTGCGCGTGTAGCGCGCGATGAAATTCGTAAACCAGAACATGATCGGCACCACGATCAGCGATGCCAGCGCCAGCCAGAAGTCCAGCACGAACATCGCGACGAGGATGCCGATCAGCGACAGCGCGCCGGCCAGCAGCGTGGTCACGTTCTGCGACACCGCCTGGTTGATCGCCTCGATGTCGTTCGTCAGTCGGCTCATGAGTTCGCCGGCCGGGTTGCGATCAAAGAAGCGCATCGGCTGCTTCTGCAGGTGCGCGAACAGATCGAAGCGCAGCTGCTGCAGCGCACGCTGCGATACGCGCGCCATCACCCAGCCGGCCGCGATCTGAAAACCGTTGTTGGCGACATACGTCGCCAGCAGCAGCAGCGCGATCGTCCCCAGGCCGTCGAGCCGCTTCGGCACCACGTGTTCGTCGAGCGCCCGCCCCATCAGGTACGGCCCGAGCAGGCCGAGCAGCGTGTACGCGACCACCATCGCCATGGTCACCGCGAGCGCTCCCCGATGCGGATTCAGATACGGCAGCAGTCGCCGCAACGCGCCGCGCGAGTCGGTCGCCTTCTCGATTCGTCCTACGCCCAGCGGATGCGCAGGGCGCACGCTGGCCTTGACCGTTTCGCCGTGAGCTGTGCCGTTTCCTGCCCTGTTCATGCCGCCGCCTCCGTGAGCGCCTCGATGGTCAGCTCGCTCGGCGCGCCGCCGAGCTGCGTTTCGTAGATTTCGCGATAGATGGCGCTGTCGCGCAGCAGCTGCACATGCGTGCCGTCGGCAACGATGCGGCCGCGCTCGAGCACCAGGATGCGATCGGCGTGCAGCACCGTGCTGATACGCTGCGCCACCACGATGCGCGTCTGTTCCCGCTGCGTCGCATCGAGCGCCGCCTGGATGCGCGTCTCCGTGTCCACGTCCACGGCGCTGGTGCTGTCGTCGAGGATCAGCACGCTCGATTTCGACAGCAGCGCGCGCGCGATGGACAGCCGCTGCTTCTGGCCGCCGGACAGGTTGACGCCGCGCTCTTCGACGTGCGTGTCGTAGCCCTGCGGCAGCTTCGTCACGAAGTCGTGCGCCTGCGCCGCGCGCGCCGCCGCGACGACGTCTTCGTCGGTCGCGTCGGGCACGCCGTAGCGAACGTTGTCGCGCACCGACCCCGAAAAGAGAATGGTGTCCTGCGGAACGATGGCGATGTGCGACAGCAGATCGTCGTGCGACAGCGCACGGATGTCGATGCCGTCGAGCGTGATGCGGCCGGCGGTCACGTCGTAGAAGCGCGGCACGAGATTGACCAGCGTGGATTTCCCCGCGCCGGTGGCGCCCAGGATCGCCGCCGTCTGCCCCGGCTCGATCGTGAAGCTGATGCCGTCCAGCACGAGCTCGTCGGGCTGGCTGTGATAGTGAAAGGAAACGTTTTCGAAGGCGATACGCCCGTGCACCGACGCAGGCAGCGCGACCGGCGTCGCCGGCGGCCGCACTTCGGGCACCGCGTCCAGCAGCACGACGACGCGCCGCGCCGACGCGATGCCGGCCGCCCACGTCTGCGCCAGCATCGACATCATGATCAGCGGCGACATCGTCGTCAACAGATAGTTCGTGAACGCCACCACCTGGCCCACCGACAAGTCGCCGCGCACGGCGCTGGCGCCGCCGGCGTAGATCACCACCACCATGCCGATGTTGACGCAGATCGTCAGCAGCGGGCCCATCGCCGCCGTCAGCCGCATCACGCGCGTGGCTTGTTCGGCGTAATCGCCGTTGGCCGTCTCGAAGCGCAGCGCCTGCTGCGCGCTGCGCACGAACGCCTTCACCAGCCGCGCGCCGGCCACGTTCTCCTGCAGCACGTTGTTGAGCGCGTCCAGGCGCGCCTGCACCGCGCGCACCAGCGGCTCGGTTTTCAACACGAAAATCACCACGACGATGGTCGTCACGATGAGGATCGGCAGAATCGTCAACGCCAGCTGCGGGCTGGTGTAGACCATCAGCACCAGGCTGCCGATCATCGTCAGCGGCGCGCGCGTGCCGATGCGCAGCGACACCTGCATCACGCGCTGAAACGCCACCGTGTCGCTCGTCAGGCGCACGAGCAGTTCGCCGGTGCGCATCTCGTCGAGGTTGCCGTACGACAGCGACTGAATCTTCGTGAACAGCGCGTCGCGCACGTCGCGCGCCACGCCTTCGCCGACCATGATCGACATGCGATTGTTGGCCAGCGAGAACAGCACGTTCAGCGCACTGATGCCGAGCATGGCCGCGCCGGTCGTCAGCACGACCGACACGTCGCTGCGGCCGATGCCCTCGTCGATGATGCGCTCGATCAGCCGCGGAATCGCCAGGTCGAGCCCCACCAGCACCAGCAGACACGTCAGAGAAAGTATGGAAAGAAGCCGGTACGGACGCAGAAAAGAACGTAATCGATAGATGGCATCCATAGAAGGAGCCGTTGTATGCCCAAGCGCCGGGGAAAGCAAGTGGTCGATGTCATGGAAATATTTCTAAGCAACAACATCGGCGAAGTTTTGTGAATTTACCCGCTGAGTTGCGTATTATTTCTCCCATGCGATTTCGGTGCGCGCTGCTCGTCGTTCTCCTGTGCACTTCCCTGCTGCCGGGAACGCGGCCGACGATGGCGCACAGCCCGCGTCGCACGCCGCTGCGTGCCGCTCGGCCGCAGTTCGACCCGACGATCGGCACCGACCGCCTGATCGTGCGCTTTCGCGAGGGCGATCCGCTCACGGCTTCACCGGACACGCAGAGCGCCGCGGCGCTGCGCGCGTCGCAGATCAGTGCACTCGCCGAACAGAAAATCGCTTGGCAGGCTGCACTTTCCGACGGCGCGCAAATCTTCCGACTGCCGGAGTCCATGCCGCTCGCACAGGTCCGCGCGCTGGCCGCGAAGATCGGCGCGCAGCCGAACGTGGAATACGCCGAACCGGACTACCGCATGTTTCCGCTGTACGTGCCGAACGACCCGCTGTATTCCCTGCATCAGTGGAATCTTCAGCCGTCGGCCGACGGCCGCTTCGGCGCCAATTTGCCGGGCGCCTGGGACATCGTCACCGGCTCGTCGGACATCGTCGTCGCCGTGATCGACACCGGGTATCTGGATCATCCGGATCTGGCTGGCCGCTTCCTGCCGGGCTACGACTTCATTCACGATGCACAGGTCGCCAACGACGGCGATGGCCGCGACGCCGACGCGCACGATCCGGGTGACTGGATCAGCGCGGATGAAAACGCCAGTGGATATTTTCAGTACTGTGGCGTGAGCGACTCGAGCTGGCACGGCACGCACGTCGCCGGGATCATCGGCGCGAACGGCGACGACGGCGCGGGCATCGCCGGC
>JBIIIA010000369.1:0-3722 GCA_044235195.1 Thermoflexales bacterium | reverse complement strand
GGCGGTGGCTACGTCGGGGTGGACGTGTTCTTCGTGATCAGCGGGTATCTGATCACGTCGCTGATCGTGCAGGATTTGGAGGCGGGGACGTTCTCGCTGGTGCGGTTCTACGAGCGGCGGGCGCGGCGAATTCTGCCGGCGATGCTGCTGGTGCTGTCGGTCGTGATGGTCGGTGCGTGGTTCATTCTGCTGCCCATCGATGCCGTCAATGTGTATCAGAGCATCTTGGCTGCGTTGGCGATGGTATCGAACATCTTGTTCTGGTGGGGAAGCGGGTATTTCGATGCCGCTGCGGAGTTGAAGCCGCTGCTGCACACGTGGAGCCTGGCGGTGGAGGAGCAGTTCTATCTGCTGTATCCATTGGGGATGCTGGCGCTGTGGAAGGTCAGGCGGAAGTGGTTTGCACCTGTTGTAGGGCTGCTCGCCGTAGCATCGCTGGCGGCAGCGCAGTGGATGGGGCATGACTATCCAGACGCGGCGTTTTTTCTGTTGCCGATGCGGGCGTGGGAGCTGCTGGCAGGTGCGTTGACGGCGTGGCTTCTGCCGAATCATCGATATCACTGGCGCGAGAGTGGCTGGCATCGGCAGCGGCGGCAGGTCGGCGGTTTGATCGGGCTGGCGCTGGTGATTGCGCCGATGATGGCGTATTCCGAAAGGATGATGCCCATCGCGCTGGCAGTGCCGGTAGCTGGAGCGACGCTGGTGATCGTCTTCGCGACGCCGGGGACGCTGGTCGGGCGGCTGCTTGCCAGCAGCCCGGCAGTGGCGGTGGGGCTGATCAGCTACAGCGCGTACATGATTCACGAGCCGTTGTTCGTGGCGCTGCGCATGCTGAAGTCGGCGCCGCCAGCTCTTCCGCAGATGCTTACGCTTGTCGTACTGACCATGCTGCTGGCATGGGCATGCTGGCGCTTCGTCGAACAGCCTTTTCGTCGCGCCGATGTGATTTCTTCGCGCTTGTTCTTTTCTGTGGCTGCGGTTGCGGTAGCGCTGCTTGGCATCGCAGCGGGCATCGGCTATGGCACGAACGGTTTCGAACGTATATATCGCAGTATGCTCCCTGCCAGAGTCGTGGCGACGTACGATGCTCTAGAGAAAATTACGGAACGCGTCCGGGGAGAATGCCGATTCAGCCTTGTTGATGAGTCGAATCGAAGTGCACTGGACGGCCAATTTGAGGAATGTGCTGCACGTTATGGCAAAGCTACGCTGATTATTGGTGATTCTCACGCCAACAATGTCTACGATGCGTTGGCGCACAATTCCGATGCCCCGTTCATGATACGAGCAGCGCAGGGAGGATGTCAGGCATCTCGAACTGTGTCCAGCTGCCAATATGATTTCGTCGCAGTGTTCGTCGCCGATCATGCCGATCGGATCGGTCGGGTGGTCTATACCCAGGCGGGCGTCTGGCTTGTTCAGGGGGCCGGTGGGAAAGTCGGCAATCGCGGGATATTTCGCAGGCCGGACATCAAGGTGTATCAGGAAAACACGCCTTCACTCGAGCGCGTCGAAGCGTATCTCACGACGCTGTCGAAGCAGGTCCCGGTCATCTGGCTCGGCGCTTATGTAGAACCACATCTGACGATTCCGCCTTTGTTTCGTCATGCGCGCAACTGCGAACTGGGCATTTCCGAAGTGCATCCGAATACCATTCGAACGTTCGAAAACTTGGATCGTGTTCTGAAGACGCGTCTGTCGTCGAAGGCAGTCAAATACATTTCTGCCGTCGATGCATTGCAGTTCGATCCGTACGTAGATCTGTATGACTGCGAGAATGTCTTCTGGCGGGACGGTGATCACTGGACCAAAGCCGGCCAGCGGCGCTTCGGCGAGCGCCTGCTGGCCGCGCATCCGGAGCTGGTGGGGGAAGAAGTGGATAGTAGATAGTGATAGTGGATAGTGGATTGTGCCAACGACTTAGGCCTGAGTCGTTACGGATAGTGAGCAATCGACAATTCACTATCTGCTATTCACTATCCACTATCACTATCCACTATCACTATCCACTACACTTCTCCCCGTGACATCCCGTATCAAACCTGAAATCATGAGCCCGGCCGGCGGCTGGCCGCAGTTGAAGGCGGCCATCGAGGCCGGCGCCGACGCGGTGTATTTCGGCCTGCCGCAGTTCAGCGCGCGTGCCAAGGTCGGATTCGACGTCGACGAGCTGTCCGATGTCATGCGTGCGCTGCACGTGCGCGGCGTGCGCGGCTATCTGACGTTCAATACGCTGGTTTTCGATTCCGAGCTGCGCGCCGCGGCGCAGGCGATCGAACGCATCGCCGCGGCTGGCGTCGACGCCGTGATCGTGCAGGACGTCGGCGCGGCGCGGCTGGCGCGCCAAGTGGCGCCCGACCTGGAGATTCACGGCAGCACGCAGATGAGCATCACCAGCGCCGAGGGCGTCGAATTCGCGCGCCGCTTCGGCGTGTCGCGCGTGGTGCTGGCGCGCGAATTGTCCATCGACGACATCCGCCGGATTCGCGCGGCGACCGACTGCGAGCTGGAAATCTTCGTGCACGGCGCGCTGTGCGTGTCGTATTCCGGGCAATGCTTTTCATCGGAAGCGTGGGGCGGCCGCAGCGCCAACCGCGGCCAGTGCGCGCAGGCCTGCCGTCTGCCGTACGAAATGTTCGTCGACGGCGTGCACAAGCCGCTGCGCGACGCGCGCTATCTGCTTTCACCGGGCGACCTGTACGCGCTGGAGGAAATTCCGCGCCTGCTGCCGCTGGGCATTTCGAGCTACAAAATCGAAGGGCGCTATAAAGACGCCGACTACGTGGCGCTCACCACCGCGGCCTATCGCAAGGCCGTCGACGAAGCGTGGGCCGGCCTGCCGCTCAGCCACACGCCGCAGGAGAGGCTGCAGCTCGAGCAGGTCTATTCGCGCGGCCTCGGGCCGTGGTTCCTGAGCGGGACGAACCACCAGGAAGTGGTGAAGGGCCGCGCGCCGCGCCACCGCGGCGTGTGGATGGGGCAGGTCGTGCAGGTCGGCGTCTCCGCCGTGTTCATCGAGCCGTCGCCCGAGCAGGCCATTGCGCCGCTCAAGCCCGGCGACGGCGTGGTCTTCGACGCCGCCGACCGGCGCAGCCCGCAGGAAAAAGAAGAAGGCGGGCGGGTGTATCAGGTGTTGCCGCGGCCGCGCGGCCGGCTGGAAGTGCGCTTCGCCAACGGCGCCATCGATTTTCGGCGCGTGAAAAACGGCGACTGGCTGTGGCGCAGCGACGACCCCGACGTCGAGCGCGCCGCGCGTCCTTATAAGGAAGCGACCGTCCCGCTGCGCCGCCAGCCGGTGGCGCTGCACCTGCGCGCGCACGTCGGCGAGCCGCTGCAGCTGACGATTGCCCTGGCCGGCACGCCGGACGTGCAGGCGACCGTCGCCGCGCCGGAGCCGCTCGCGGCCGCCCAGCGCCAGCCGACGAACGAATCTGCGCTGCGCGAACAGCTCACCCGCCTCGGCGGCACCGCCTACGAAGCCGTCGAGGCAGAGCTCGACCTCGTCGGCAACCCGTTCGTGCCCGCCTCGGCCGTCAACGCCCTGCGCCGCGCCGCGGTGGATGCGCTGGCGGGGGAGATGGGGGGAAGAGGGGAGAGGGGAGAGAAAAGAGGGGAGAGGAAAGAGGAAAGAGAGGGAGAGGAGGGGAACGGAATGACTCTCTTTTCTCACTCCTCTCCCCTCTCTCCTCTTCCCTCTCCCCTCTCTCCTCTTCCCTCTTCCC
>JBIIIA010000368.1:0-3729 GCA_044235195.1 Thermoflexales bacterium | reverse complement strand
GTTTGCCCCCTCTTCGCCGAAATTTCGCGCGCTTCCTCGAGCGTTGATCAGCGACGATTTGCGCGAAATTGAGGGGGAGAGGGGGTCAGGGGGTGAGGCGTGGGCGCGCAACGATGCCTTTAGCCCCAGGTACACCAACGGCCCGCCGTTGGATCGGCCCTGCGGTCGCCGGTTGGCGCTGGGACAACAGGATTTCTACAAAATCGTAAGGCGCACCTCGGCGGTCGGCCATCCACGGTTTTCTCCTAAAATTCCGCCGATGAACATCGCCTCGATTTCCTCCATCGGCCTCGTCGGCGTCACGCCGGACGGCGGCTGGGACCACGACATCGGCCCGGACGAAAATCTGCACACGCTGATCCGCATCGACACCGACGAGGGCGTCGTCGGCTGGGGCAGCGTCTACACCAGCCGCGCGCTGGTCGACGGCGCGCTCGAACTGCTGCGGCCGTGGCTGATCGGCGAGAGCGCGCTCGAGCCCGAGCGCCTCTCGGAGAATCTGCATCAGATGACGTTCTGGCAGGGGCGCGGCGGCTCGGTCACGCACGCCATCAGCGGCATCGACATCGCGCTGTGGGACATCCTCGGCAAAGCCAGCGGCCAGCCGGTGGCGCGGCTGCTCGGCGGCGTGCATCGCAACCGCATCAAGCCGTACGGTTCGATCCTGTTCGACGATCCGCCGAAGCTGCGTGAGACGCTCGAGCAGACCGTGGCGCGCGGCTTTCGCGCCATCAAAATGGGCTGGCGCCCGTTCGGCCGCGTCTCTCGCGCGCTCGACGAGCAGCTCGTGCGCACCGCGCGCGAGACCGTCGGCCCGGACGTCGAACTGATGGTCGACGCCGGCGGCAGCGAGCAGTTCTGGCCGCACGGCTACAAGTGGGCGATCGAAACCGCGCGCATGCTGGCCGAGTACGACATCACCTGGTTCGAAGAGGCGCTGCCGCCCGACGACATCGAGGGCTACATCAAGCTGCGCGAACACTCGCCCGTGCCGATCGCCACCGGCGAAGTGCTCACGCGCCGCCAGAGCTTCGCACCGTGGATCGAACGCGGCGCGCTCGACATCGTGCAGCCGGACGCCACGAAATGCGGCGGCCTTTCCGAAGCGCGCCGCATCGCGTGGAACGCGTACGACCACAACGTGCTGTGGGTGCCGCACGGCTGGAACACCGCCGTCGGCCTCGCCGCCGACCTGGCGCTGGCCGCCGCCGTGCCGGTCGCGCGCTGGGTCGAATACCTCACACCGTCGCCGTACATCGAGCACATCCTCGTCGACAAGTTCCAGCTCGACGCCGAGGGCATGCTCACCATCCCGATGAAGCCCGGGCTCGGCATCGAAATCGACGAAGAAGGGCTGCGGCGCTATTCGATGAAATAGCGCGGCGCTACGAATCCGCCACGCCGCCGTCCTCGTGGAAGGCCGTGTAGTAGCGCGTCGCCATGCCGCCGGCCTTCTCGAACGAGTAGTCCGGCACGCGGCGCGCGCACTCGGCCTCGTCCACCTCGATGCCCAGCCCGGGCTTCGTCGGCGGCAGGATGTGGCCGTCGACCACCGGCAGTGGATCGCGCACGAGCGACTGCGCCTCGGGCGTTTCTTCCGGATCGACCATTTCCTGAATCAGGAAATTCGGGCACGCCAGGTCGAGATGCACGGCGACGGCCGTGGCGACCGGGCCGTACGGATTGTGCGGCGCGAGCGCGGCGTAGTGCATCTCGGCCATGGCGGCGATGCGGCGCACTTCGCTGATGCCGCCGGCGTGGCACGGGTCCGGCTGCAGCACGCTCGCCGCGCCGACCTCGAGCAGCTCTCGGAAGCCCCAGCGCAGGAACAGGCGCTCGCCGGTGGCGATCGGCGTGCTGAGCGCGCGCGCGACCGGCGCCATCGCCGCCGGGTTTTCGGCCGGGATCGGCTCTTCGAGAAAGAACGGCGCGTACGGCTCGAATCGCTTGCCATACTGAATCGCCATCTGCGGCGTCAGGCGGCCGTGCAGATCGAGCAGGATGTCGACGTCCTCGCCGACCGCCTCGCGCACCGCGCGCAGCCCGTCTTCGGCCTGCCGCAGCTTGCGCGGCCCGTCGACCATATTCGTGATCGGCACCGGCACCGTCTTGATCGCCGTCCAGCCGCGTTCGACCTTGGCGCGCGCGTTCGCCGCCAGCGCCTCGGGCGTGGCGCCGCCGAAGTGCGTGTACATGCGCACTTTGTCGCGCACGCGCCCGCCGAGCAGTTCGTAGACCGGCACGCCCAGGTCCTTGCCCTTGATGTCCCACAGCGCCTGATCGATCGCGCTGATGACGGAGAGGCCGATCACGCCCATGCGCCAGAACGCGCCGCGGTAGAGCAGCTGCCAGCAATGCTCGATGCGGCGCGGATCCTGGCCGAGCAGCTGCGGCTCCATGTCGGCGATGCAGCCGAGCAGCGCGCGCGGCTTGCCTTCGAGCGTCGCCTCGCCCCAGCCGACCAGGCCGGGCTGATCAGTCTCGACCTTCACGAACACGATGATGCGATGTCCGCCGTCGGCGACGATCGGACGAATGGCCGTGATCTTCATGATGCCCGAAATCTGCGACGGCGAATGGCAAATGTCAAATGCGACGGCCGCCGTCCACCGTTGGCAGATTCCCCGCGCCCCTCGTACACTCACGCCCCATGGCGACCCTGCGACCAACCATCACGACCGACGACCCGCGCGAGATCCGCGGATGGGCGATGTACGACTGGGCCAACAGCGCGTTCAGCACCACGGTCGGCACCGTGTTCCTCGGGCCGTACCTCGCCGCGCTCGCCGAAGCAGCGGCCAAAGCCAGCCCCGATGGCATGGCGCGCTTCCTCGGCCTGCCCGTCGCACCGAATTCCTTCCTGCCCTACTGCATCGCGTTCTCCGTGGTGATGCAGGCCGGCCTGCTGCCGCTGCTCGGCGCCATCGCCGATTACTCGCACCGCCGCAAGGCGATGCTGCAGATGTTCGCCGTCATCGGCGCGATCGCCACCATGCTGCTGTTCTTCGTGCAGGGAGAACTGTGGGCGCTCGGCGGCCTGCTCTACATCGTGGCGAACCTGTCGTTCGGCGCAGCGATGGTGTTCTACAACGCCTACCTGCCGGACATCGCCTCGCCCGGTCAGCGCGACCGCGTGTCTTCGTTCGGCTGGGCGATGGGCTACCTCGGCGGCGGGCTGCTGCTGATCGTCAACCTCGGCATCTTCCTGGCGCACGACGCCATCGGCATCGACAGCGGCACGGCCGTGCGCATCAACCTCGCTTCGGCCGGCGCGTGGTGGCTGGGCTGGTCGTTCTGGACGTGGCGCACGCTGCGCGCACGCCACGCCGCGCGCGAGCTGCCGGCCGGCGCCAACGTGCTCGCCGTCGCCTTCCGCCAGCTCTCCGAAACGATGGAGACGCCGGCGCGCACCGTGGCGACGCTGCTGCTCTCGCCGCTGGCCGCGTTCGTGCTGCTGCCGCTGATCGCCTTCTTCGGCCTGCCGCTCGAGCTCATGTTCGTCGCCGCGCTCGGCCCGATCGTCATGATTGGCATCTTCCTCGCGCGCAAGAGCCGCACGCTGCCCGGCACCGCGCGCTTCCTGCTGGCCTACCTCGTCTACAACGACGGCATCCAGACCGTCATCGGCGTCGCCGCCATCTTCGCCGCCGCCAGAATTTCCGAGGGCGGCATGGAGATGCCCACCTCGCGCCTCACGATTCTGATCCTGATGATCCAGTTCGTGGCGTT
>JBIIIA010000367.1:0-3732 GCA_044235195.1 Thermoflexales bacterium | reverse complement strand
GGGGTCAGGGGGTGAGGCGTAGGCGGGCAGCAATGCCCTTAGCCCGGGCGCGCCAACAGCACATCGTTGGATCGGCCCTGCGGTCGCCGGTTGGCGCTGGGACAACAGGATTTCTACAAAATCGTAAGGCGCACCCCTGCCACCCGTCGCCCTGCTACAATCTTCAGCCGCAAAGCAATGCGCAGGGCACGTCCGTTCGCCCCGCGGCTCCAGAGAGCGACGCCGGCCCCGGCCGTGGTGAAAGCGTCGCAGCCCGCACCGATCGGATACCACCTGCAAGCGCGCAGTGAACTGCGCCGGCCGCGCCCGTTATCGCGCTCCCAAGGTCCTCCGCGCATGCGGCGGACGAATCCGGGTGGAACCGCGAGCACGCTCGCCCCGAATACGGGCGGGCGTTTTTTGTTTTCCACGGGCAGACGACACGGGCCGCGGCTCGGCCATCGTTGGGAATACCCGTGATCACGCCCACCGCCCGAAGGGCGGTGGGCGTGATCACGGGGTTCCAACAACGGCATGAGTCGCGGCATATAAAGATCAATGAAATTAAAAGACTACGCGCTCGCCCTACTGGTCATCACCGTGTGGGGCTTGAATTTCGTCGTGATCAAACTCACGATGCAGAGCATGCCGCCCATGCTCATCGTCACGCTGCGCTACGCGCTCATCGCGCTGCCGCTGCTGCCGTTCGTGAAAAAGCCGCCGGTGAAGCTGCGCTGGCTGGCCGCCTACGCCATCATGCTCGGCACCGTGCACCAAGGACTGCTCTTCCTCGGCATCAAAGCCGGCATGGGCGCCGGCCTCTCGTCGCTCGTGCTGCAGACGCAGGTGTTCTTCACGCTCGGCCTCGCCGCACTTTTCCTGAAAGAAAAAATTCGCCCACAGCAGATCGCCGGCATGGCGCTGGCCGCCGTCGGCCTTTACCTGATCGCCACCGCCACCGACCAATCGTCGAACCTGCTGGCCTTCACGCTCATGATCGGCTCGGCCGTCACCTGGGCCGTCGCCACCATGTTCAGCAAACACGCGTCGAATACGGCAAGCGGCCCGATCGAGCCGCTCTCGTTCATGGTGTGGGCCGCCGTCTTCCCTCCGCTGCCGACCTTCGCGCTCTCGCTGCTCATCGACGGCCCGAGCGCCATCGTCGCCGGCGTGCAGGCGCTGAACCTCGCGACGATCGCCGGCCTGGCCTTCATCACCTACGGCTCGACGCTGCTCGGCTTCGTCATCTGGAACATGCTCATCGCCCGCCACGGCGCCGGCCACGTCACGCAGTTCAGCCTGCTCGTCCCCGTCGTCGGCATGTCCAGCGCCGCCCTCGTGCTCGGCGAAACCGTGCCCCCGCTCAAAGCCTTCGCCGCCGGGCTCATCCTGCTCGGCCTCATGATCTCCATGTTCGGCTCCCATGCCGTCGCCTTCGTCACCCGCCGATTCGTCGGGACGGAGGCGTAGAAGAGTGAGAGTAGAGAGTGATAGTGGATAGTGGATAGTAATAGAAGCAACTATCACTATTCACTATCCACTATCACTATCCACTATCACTCCTATCCCGTAACCACCTATGAGCAACACCCCCTACGACCAACTCATCGCCCACCTCGACGCCGGCGGCGCCAGCTACCGGCTCATCGACCACGCGCCCGAAGGCCGCACCGACGCCGTCAGCGCGCTGCGCGGCAACGACCTCGCCGCCGCCGCCAAGTGCATCGTGGTCATGATCAAGCTCTCAAAAAAAGAGAAGCGCTACGTCGTCGCCGTCGTGCCCGGCGACGCGCGGCTCGACCTGAACAAGCTCAAGGCGCTCTTCAAGGGCGAATACGTCGGCTTCGCCGCGCAGGAGATCGCCGAGCAGCTCACCGGCTGCGCGGCCGGCACCATCCTGCCGTTCTCTTTTAATCCCGAGCTCGCCGTCGTCGTCGACCCGGCGCTGCTCGCGCACGACGAGATCTTCTTCAACGCCGCCCGCCTCGATCGCTCGATCGCGCTCAACAGCGCCGATTACCGCCGGCTGGCGAACGCCACGGAGGCGGCGATCGTAACGACGACCGACAACCGACCGCAGACCGCCGCAGACAGCGGTCAGCCGTCGGCTGTCGGTGGTTCGTCGGCTTCATCGTCCGATGACGACCAGCGCATGTACGGCAAAGACAAAAACATCCCGGCCGGGCTCTACAAGAAGCGCCACTCGCTGGCGCACGTGATGGCGCAGGCGGTGCTGGAGTTCTTCCCCGACGCCAAGCCCACCATCGGCCCGCCCATCGAGACCGGCTTCTACTACGACTTCGCCGTGGCCAAGCCGTTCACGCCCGAAGACCTCGAGAAGATCGAGGCGCGCATGAAGGAAATCGTGCGCGCCAAGGTCGACTTCATGCGCCGCGAAGTTTCCGAGGCCGAGGCGCGCGCGCTGTTCGCGCTCAACCCGTTCAAGCTCGAACTCATCGACGGCCTGGTGCGCGGCGCCGGCGACGACATGGGCGACGAATCCGCGCCGGCCTCGGCCGCGCTCAGCGTCTACACGCAGGACACCTTCACCGACCTGTGCCGCGGCCCGCACGTGCCCAACTCGCGCGACATCGACGCCGATTCGTTCAAGCTCAGCACCTCGTCCGGCGCTTACTGGCGCGGCAACGAGAAGAACCCGATGCTGCAGCGCATCTACGGCCTGGCCTTCGACACCCCGCAGCAGCTCGCCGACCACCTCGCCATGATCGAAGAGGCGAAGAAGCGCGATCATCGCAAGCTCGGCGCCGAGCTCGAAATTTTTATCTTCGACGACGAGGTCGGCCCGGGTCTGCCGCTGTGGCAGCCCAACGGCGCGGTGATGATCGAACAGATCGAAGCGCTCGCCAAGCGCATGGAGCAGGAGGGCGGCTACGACCGCGTCAAGACGCCGCACCTCACCAAGGAAAATCTCTTCCTGCGCAGCGGCCACCTGCCCTACTACGCCGAGAGCATGTTCCCGCCGATGGAGCTCGACGACGGCATCAAGTACTACATGAAGCCGATGAACTGCCCGTTCCATCACAAGCTCTACGCCGCCAAGCCGCGCAGCTACCGCGACCTGCCGATTCGCTTCGCCGAATACGGCACCTGCTACCGCTTCGAACAGTCCGGTGAACTCTTCGGCCTGATGCGCGTGCGCAGCATGCAGATGAACGACGCGCACCTCTACGTCACCGAGGAACAGTTCGAGGAAGAGTTCATGAACGTGGTTCAGCTCTACCTGCGCTACTTCGACATCCTCGGCGTCGACAAGTACGCCATGCGCCTCAGCCTGCACAGCCCCGAAGGCCTCGGCAAGAAGTACGTCGACAACCCCGAGCTGTGGGTCAAGACCGAAGACATGGTGCGCCGCGCCATGATCAACGGCAAGGTGCCGTTCTTCGAGCGCGCCAACGAGGCGGCGTTCTACGGCCCGAAGATCGACGTGCAGATCTTCAGCGCCATCGGCCGCGAATTTTCGCTGGCGACCAACCAGGTCGACTTCGCTGTGCCGGCGCGCTTCGACCTGAAGTACGTCGACAAGGACGGCAAGGAGAAGACGCCGCTGTGCCTGCATCGCGCGCCGCTCAGCACGCACGAACGCCTGATCGGCTTCCTCATCGAACACTTCGCCGGCGCGTTCCCGCTGTGGCTGGCCCCGGTGCAGGCGCAGCTCGTGCCCATCGCCGACCGTCACGTCGAGTTCTGCCGCCAGGTCGAACGCCGCCTCACCGCGCAGGGCCTGCGCGTGAA
>JBIIIA010000366.1:0-3739 GCA_044235195.1 Thermoflexales bacterium | reverse complement strand
GCCAGCAGCGGGCGCAGGCCGAAGCGACGGCTCACCCACACGATCATCGGCGTGCTCACCAGAAAGCCCACCGAGAGCGCCGAAAACAATGCGCCCACGTCCGCCAGCGTCGATCCGCTGCGCGCCGCCAGCGTCGCCAGCGACGGCCCCAGCAGCGAGGTGTTCATGCCCATCATGACCGTCACACCGCACGCAATCACGAGAACCGTTCGTTCACTATTCATTCCGCCTATAATCTCCGTCCCCACCCGAGGATATATGAAGAGATCGTACAACCGACGCGACGACGACAACAAGAAGAAAGAAGACGTAATCGAAGTCGAGGGCGAAGTCATCGAGGCGCTGCCCGGAACTATGTTCAAGGTGCGCCTGACGAACGGGCACGAAGTGCTCGCCACGCTCTCCGGCAAAATGCGCAAGTTCTACATCCGCGTGCTGCTCGGAGATCGCGTGCGCATCGAGCTCTCGCCGTACGACCTGACGCGCGGCCGCATCTCGCGCCGCCTCGACAACCGCCCGCCGATGAATCAGGGCTGAGCCCGGTCGAAGACCAGCCCCATCCAGTCCGCCATCTGCCTGCGCTCCACGAGGCGCAGGCCGGCCGACGCAGCCACGGCGATCACGTCGTCGGCCTGCGTGTCGAGGATGCCCGAAAACACGAAGCGCCGGCCGCGCGCCGCCAGCCCGGTGCGCAGCATCGACATGATCACGCCGGCCAAAATATTGGCCACCAGCAGATCGAACGGCTCACCGTCCGCCTGCGGCACGTCGAACGAGCCGCGCAGCACGACCGTCTCCGCCGCCACGCCGTTGATCTCCACGTTCTCCTGCGTCACCCGCACCGACTCCGGGTCGGTGTCCACCGCCAGTGCCGTCGCCGCCCCGAGCTTCAGCGCGTAAATCGCCAGGATGCCCGATCCGGTGCCGACGTCGAACACGCGCATGCCCGGCGTCACGTACTCCTCCAGCGCCGCGGCGCACAACTGCGTCGTCGGATGCAGGCCGGTCCCGAACGCCATGCCCGGATCGAGCGACAGCACCACGTCGTCCGCTTTCACTGTGATGCCGTGCGCGGCGTCGTCCGCCTCCGTCATCCACGACGGCCGAATCACCAGCCGCCGCCCGATGCGCAGCGGCTTGTAGTGCTCCTTCCACGCTTCCGCCCAGTCCGCCTGCGCCACGTCCCGATACTGCGGCTGCGGCACCGGCCGCACCATGTTCAAATAGAACAACGCCTGCTCGACTTTGCTGCGCCGCTCCTCCAGCCGCTCGTCCTTCTCCAGATACGCGCGCACGATCACCGGCCCGCTCGCCGCTTCATCCTCCCAGCGGTCGGCCGTGCCTTCGGTGCGGTTCCGCTGCTCCAGCGACACGCCGCCGTCCACCAGCGGAAACAACGCGTCACTGATCGCCTCGGCCAGCTCCGGCGTCGTCTCGAGGGAAAGTTCGATCCATTCGGTGGGGGGAGGAGTTTCAGTCATGGGGGTGGGGATCATAAGTGATAGTGGATAGTGATAGTGGATAGTGATAGTGGATAGTGATAGTGATAGCAGGCTCAACTATGACTATCTGCTATCCGCTATCTGCTATCCGCTATCTGCTATCACTACCCACTATCCGCTATCACTTATGATCCCCTCCATGTCCTCCCTCGCTCCGCTCATCAACCGTGAACTCAGCTGGGTCGAATTCAACCGCCGCGTGCTGCAGGAGGCGATGGATCCGTCGCATCCGCCGCTCGAGCGGGCGAAGTTCCTCGCCATCTTCGCCACCAACCTCGACGAGTTCTACATGATTCGCGTATCGGGGCTCAAGGAGCAGCGCGCGAACGATTATTTCGATGGGACGGACGGGCTGACGCCGGCGCAGATTCTCGAGCGGTTGAACGAGCAGATCGCGCCGATGGCGCGCGAGCAGTCGCGGCTGTGGCGCGAGGAGATCCGGCCGCTGCTGGCGCAGCACGGCGTGTGCGTCATCGACGTGCACGAAATGAACGAGGAGCAGCGCACGTTCGCCGACGAATATTTCCGCCGCACGGTCTTCCCCGTGCTCACGCCGCTGGCGTTCGATCCGGGGCATCCGTTCCCGCACATCAGCAACCTCAGCCTCAGCCTGGCCGTCGCCGTCGAGGACGAGCGCGGCCGCACGCGCTTCGCCCGCGTCAAGGTGCCGCCGTCGCTGCCGCGGCTGCTGCTGCTGAACGACTGCTCCGACGACGGCGAGCCCTGTGAGCGCTGCTTCGTCTGGCTCGATCAGGTCATCGCCGCCAACATTCATTCGCTCTTCCCCGAACTGCGCGTGCTCGGCGTCTACGAATTCCGCGTCACCCGCGACGCCGACATCGAAATCTCCGAGGACGAGGCCGGCGACCTGCGCGACAGCGTCGAACGCGGCGTCAAGGAACGCGGCTTCCTCGACGTCGTGCGCCTCGAGGTCGATCACGAAATGCCCGACGACATCCGCGACATCCTGATGGAAAATCTCAACCTGAAGGAAGCGGACGTGCAGCGCATCGACGGGCCGCTCGACCTGAGCAAGCTCTGGGAGCTGTACCGCCTGAATCTGCCGCAGCTCAAGGACGCGCCGTTCACGCCGCATACGCCGCCCGAGCTCGCCGACGGCGCCGACATCTTCGCCGAAATCCGCAAGGGCGACATCGTGCTGCATCATCCGTACGAGTCGTTCGCCCCGGTCGTCGATTTCATCCGCAACGCCGCGCGCGACCCGCAGGTGCTCGCCATCAAGCAGACGCTCTATCGCGTCGGCCCGAATTCGCCCATCGTGCAGGCGCTCATCGAGGCGGCGCAGAACGGCAAGCAGGTGGCCGCCATGGTCGAACTCAAGGCGCGCTTCGACGAAGAGAACAACCTCGAATGGGCGCGCCGCCTCGAAGCCGTCGGCGCGCACGTGGTCTTCGGCATCCCCGGCCTCAAGGTGCACAGCAAGCTGCTGCTCGTCGTCCGCCGCGAAGGCGACGAAATCCGGCGCTACGTGCACCTGTCGACCGGCAACTACAACGCCGCCTCGGCGCGCATCTACACCGACGTCGGCTTCTTCACCTGCGACGAACGCATCGGCCAGGACGCCACCGACCTGTTCAATTTCCTCACCGGCTACTCCCGCCAACGCGTCTACCGCGAACTGTTCGTCGCCCCGGTCAATCTGCGCCGCCAGATCGCCGAACGCATCGAACGCGAAATTCAACATCACCAGCGCAGCGGCAACGGCCGCATCATCTTCAAGATGAACGCGCTCGTCGACAGGGAGATGATCACGCTGCTCTACAAGGCGTCGCTCGCCGGCGTCAAGATCGATCTGCTGGTGCGCGGCATGTGCAGCCTGCGGCCGGGCGTGCCGGACATGAGCGAGAACATCCGCGTCATCAGCGTCGTCGGCCGCTTCCTCGAACACACCCGCGTCTACTGGTTCCACAACGACGGCGCGCCGGAAATTTATCTGGGATCCGCCGACCTGATGGAGCGCAACCTCGACCGCCGCGTCGAGACGCTCTTCCCCGTCCGCGATCCCGCCCTCGTCCGCCGCATCATGCACGAGGTCATCGAGCTCGGCCTGGCCGACAACGTCAAGAGCCGCGAACTCGGCCCCGACGGCCACTACCGCCGCGTCGCCACGACAGGCCCGGCCGTCGACAGCCAGGCGTCTCTCCTGCACCAACACTGCCTCGCGAAATAGGGCGAGTGGGACTCGAACCCACACGTTGCTATGCAACAGAAGATTT
>JBIIIA010000365.1:0-3753 GCA_044235195.1 Thermoflexales bacterium | reverse complement strand
CGTCGTCGACCACCACGGGGACGTACACGTCGAACGTGGTGCCGACGCCGAGCTTGCTGCTGACGGTGATGCGGCCCTTGTGGGCTTCGATGATTTTCTGGGCGATGGACAGGCCGAGTCCGCTGCCGCCGCGTTCGCGCGAGCGTGATTTGTCGACGCGGTAGAAGCGGTCGAAGACATGGATGACGTCTTCCGCTGGAATGCCGATGCCGGTGTCGATCACCGAGATGCGGGCGAATCCGTTGAAGACGCCGGTCGCTTCGATGCGCACGTTGCCGCCCTCGGGCGTGTGCTTGATGGCGTTGTCGGTGAGGTTCAGCAGCACCTGCTTGAGGCGATCCGGATCGGCGGCGATGACGACTGCAGGGTCGGCGATGGACGAAATCTGCACGCGCTCGCCCGCCAGCATGCGCCCGCTGCGTTCGACGTCGGCGACGATCGTCGCCAGGCGCGTCGGATGAATCTGCATCGAGAGCTGGCCGGCGTCGGCCTGCGAGAGCAGCAGCAGATCGCCGACCATGCGCGTCATGCGGTCGGCTTCCTTGCGCAGCGCGTCGAGCGATTCCGGGTCGGCGCAGCCCATGGCGTTCAGCAGGTCGACGTTGCCACGGATGACGGTGAGCGGCGTGCGCATTTCGTGCGAGACGTCGGCGACGAGGCGCTGCTGCGCGGCGAACAGGCTGGCCAGCCGATCGAGCATTTCGTTGAACGCAGCGGACAACCGGCCGACTTCGTCTTCGGTCTTGGGAACGGGCACGTGCTGCCCGAGGTTCTCGGCGCGGTAGATGGCCAGCGCCGTCTGCGTGATGCGGTCGACCGGGCGCAGCGCGCGCCGTGCCAGGAAGGCACCGAGCACGGCGGAGATGATCAGGCCGGCGCTGCCGAGCACGAGCATCGCCAGGAGCAGCTCGGACTGTGCGCTTTCGAGCGGTTCGCGCGAGATGGCGACCTGCAGATACCCGATCAGCTCGTTCTCCGGCCCGCGCTGGGCGCGCGTGAGCACGTAGAGTGTGCTGCGCACGTTGGGCCGGATGGTGCTGAACACTTCGGTGTTGAGCACGTCGGCCGAGGCACGCAGCTGGTCGAGCGCGGCCGAGTCGAGCGGGCGATACGTGGTGGGCTGATCGGCGAAGAGGTTCGACGAGATGCCGACGACGCGCGCGTTGACGTCCAGAATTTCGACGAACACCTCGGCGGCGCGGAACGGATCCTGTGCTGGGCGCGGCACGACGAGCGGATTGGTTTCGTCGAGCCCGGCCACGCGCACGCCGGCCGTCCAGAACACCGGCCAGACCGTATCGGCCGACTGACGCAGATTGGACTCGAGCTGGCCGGTGATGCGCACCGTGAGCAGTGCGTAGACGCCGGCGCCGAACGCGATGAGCACCAGGGCGAGCACGCTGGTGTACCAGATGGTGAGCTTGGTGCGAATGGCCATCGCCTACATTGTCGCCACGCAGATCATGCGCGGGCTGTCGTCGGCGTATGCACTCATCTGGTAATCACCGAACCACTGCGGGGCGCGGAAGCCGGCGGCGAGCAGCAGCAGATCCATTTCGTGACGGAAGACGTGGCGCAGGCGGAACGAGACGAACTGTTCGTGCTCTGTGCCGGCCGTCTCTTCGACGATGCGGTAGGTGAGCTCCTGTTCCTGCGTGGCCCAGAAGATGCGGCTGGCGACGGACTTGGTGATGCGCGTCTGCGCGACCGGATCGATGAAGGTCGACTCGACCTGGAATTCGCCGTCGTCCGGTTGAAAGGCGAGCTCGTCGTTGGGCGGCAGATCGACGACGAGGATGCCGTCCGGCGCGAGGTGCGCGTGGGCGGTGCGCAGCGCGGCGAGCTGGTCTTCGCGCGTCTGGTTGTGCAGGAAGGTGTTCAACGCGATCACGACCATGCCGAAGCGCTCGTCTGTGCGGAAGGTGCGCGCGTCGGCGCACGGCAGATCGAACGCGTCCGCGCCTACGCCGAGCTTGACGATGTGTTCGCGTGCGATGGCGAGCATCGCGGCCGATTCGTCGATGCCGACCACGCGGCGGCCGGCGCGCAGCAGCGGCAGCATGACGCGCCCGGTGCCGGCGCCGAGTTCGAGGATCGCTCGTTCGGCCGGCAGGCTGCGCGCGAGCTGCAGGTACAGCGGCAGGTCGTCGGCGTGCGTGTTGTGCTGCAGGTCGTAGACGCGGGCGAAGGAGTCGTAGATCGGGTGAGACATGAATTCGTCGTAGGTCGAAGTAAGTCGAAAAGGTGAGTCGGCGAAACCGGCATGACTATACTTCTCCGTATGAATCAGGATCCCCGGCGCACGCAGACCGGCACAGGCAGGTTCGACGCGGCGCCCACGCGCTACATCGCGTGGGGGGCGCTGATTCTTCTCGCGTCCGTGCTGCTGTGCGTCGGCATTTTTCTCTTCGCGAATCGAAGTTCGGGAACGCCGGCGGCGGTGTCATCGGCGCGCGCGCGCATCGATCTGGCGACGCCGCTGCAGCCCGGCCAGCCGATGACGCTGGTCGGCAGCGGTTTTCAGGCGGGGGAGCGCATCGAGATTTTCACCGCGCCCGGGCCGAACGCTGCGTTCGACCAGCTCGTGCGTGTGGCGGAAACCACCAGCGACGGCAACGGCAACTTCGTGCTGGCCAGCCTGACGGCGCCGAGCGCATCCACGCTGTATCTCATCGCACGCGGCAGCGGCAGTGGATTCACGAGCTACTCCTCGGTGAGTGGTGGCGGCGACGCCGCTCCGTCGAATGCGCCGACGATGGCTGCGCCCGTCGCGCCGCCGACTGCGCTTCCGCCGGTCGCGGTCGCCCCGACGGCGCCGCCGGCCGCCGGCGCGGCGCAGTCGCTGCCCGATCTGGCCGTCGGCAGCGTCTCGATCGAAACGCAGCTGCCGTACGCCTGCACGCAGAAGGGCAACGAGCCGCCGCTCGGCGTCAAGGTCGAAATTCGCAACACCACGCCGTATCCGGCCGGCCCGTTCATCGTGCAGGTGAACAACGCGCAGTACACGCTGAACACGGGTCTGGAGGGCGGCAGGGTGCTGGTGCTGTGGTTCCCCGGCTATCTCACCGGGCTCAATCGCGTCACCGTGGATTCCGGCCGCACCGTCGCCGAGCTGAGCGAAGACAACAACATCATCGAGCTGCCGCTGCCGGTGCCGACTCCGCCGCCGCCTTGCCCGCGCGACGGGAATCCGCCGCCGCCGCCGCCGCACCAGCCGCACGCGACGCATACGTCGATGCCGCCGCCGCCCACCCCCGATCCGAACGCTGTGGGCGTGTGGTACGCGCAGTATTACGCCAACCAGGATCTGTTCGAGCCGGCGGTGATTCGTCGCTACGAGCCGGGCAATCCGTATCTGAATCTGGATTGGCGCAACGTGTCCCCGGGCGCCGGCGTGCCGCCGAACGGCTTCTCGGCGGTGCTCACGCGCATTCAGGATTTTGCGAACGCGGACAACTACGTCTTCGAGCTCACCGTCGACGACGGCGCGCGCGTGTACATCGACGGCGTGCTGATGATCGACGAATGGCGCAACGGCCCGCTGCGCACGGTGCAGGCGGCGCGCGGACTGACGCGCGGCATGCACACCATTCGCGTCGAGTACTACGATGCGACCGGCAACGCGCGCGTGGGGTTGTCGTGGCGCAGCAGCTACAGCGGCTGGCGCGGCCGCTACTACAACAACACCGATCGCAGCGGGCAGCCGGTGCTCATTCGCGACGACGTCGATCCGCTGGGCGGCGCCGGGCTGTT
>JBIIIA010000364.1:0-3766 GCA_044235195.1 Thermoflexales bacterium | reverse complement strand
GCATGCGCGAACAGCGCGCGCGCCTGCTCGGCGACGTCGGCGCTGCGGGCCGCGCCGTAGCCGAAGATCGAAGCCGCCGAGCCGAAGCCGGCCAGTGCGCCGCCGTGCGGCGGTCGATAGAGGAAGCGTTCGCGGCCGGCGCCGGCGGCGAGCACGTCGAAGACGGTGATGCCGTCGACGTGCTGCGATGCCGTGATCAGCGTAGCGCTCGCCGGTGCGGGGCTGTCTGCGTCCCAGGCGCCGACGGACATCATCGTTTCTTCTCCCGCTCGGGCGCCGCATACCCGACGCTGCGCAGCAGCGCCGGAACCAGCGCCGACATGATTTGCTGCGGGGCTGGTTCGCCGGTGGTGACCCAGCGGATGACGAGCGCGTAAATCGCGCCCATCCAGGCCAGCGAGATGACCGAGACGTCGATCGGCTCGATTTCGCCCAGCCGCACCGCTTCGTCGAGGTAGCGGGCGATCAGGCGGGCGAAGCGATCGGTGATGGCGGCGCGCTTTTCTTCGAACGCGGCGCCGAGGCCGACCGCCTGCACCAGCAGAATCTTGGCCGGTCGGCGGTATTTTGAGAACGTGTCGAGGCACGTCTCGACGGCGACGCGCACGCGAACCATGCCGGCGTCGTGCGGGTGAATGGCGTCCAGCACGCGCCGCTCGAGCAGATCGGCGAACTGATCGACGAGCGCCAGGAACAGGCGCTCCTTGTTCGGGAAATGAAAATAGATCGCGCCCTTCGACGTTCGAGACTGATCGACGATTTCATCCATGCGCGTGGCATGGAATCCCTTGTCGGCGAAGACGGCGAGCGCGGCGTCGAGAATTCGCTCGCGGGTGGACGCGCCGCCGAGTGGTGCGCTGGATTCGTCGTGCTTTTCCATAGAGGCCATCCCGATAGACTGACCGGTCGGTTTACAGAGTATAGGCTGGTATATGAAACCAGCATGAACGCGGACATCACGCTTGCACGGTTCGCTACACTACGGCGATGGTGAATTCGTCTGCGCAAGGCATCCGATTTTTCGACCGGCCCGGCGTCGCGCCGACGGTGGTGTTCGTGCATGGCGCCGGCTTTCACGCGCGGTGTTGGGATGCGGTGATCGAGGCGTTGCCCTATCACTGCGTGGCCTTGAATTTGTCCGGCCATGGCGGCGTCGCTGCGCGGCCCGGTAATCTGCAGTGGCGTGATTTTGTGCAGGACGTCGTCGACGGCTGCGCGGCGGCCGGCGTGAGCGAAGGAGCGATCGGCGTCGGACATTCACTGGGCGGCTATGCCGTAGCGGTGGCTGCGGCGCTGCGGCCGCGGCTTTTTCGCGCGCTGCTGCTGATCGATCCGGTGATCCTGCCCGAAGCGCAATACGGCCACGACGTCGCTGCTCCGCCGGCACGGCGGCGGGCGACGTTCACCTCGGCTGAGGAAATGCGTGAACGCCTGGCGACGCGGCCGTCCTTCGCGCGCTGGAACCCGCGCGTGCTCGACGATTACTGCCGCTTCGGGCTGCGCCCGGATGGTGCACTGTGGTGCGAGCCCGAATTCGAAGGGCGCGTATATGCGGCGGCGTCGGCGGCTGCGGCGAATCCCTATCCCTTGTTCGGATCGGTGCCGGCGCACGTGACGTTCCTGGAGAGCGGGCGCGTCGACGCCGACAACCCGTTCTCGGCATCGCCGACGGCGGCCGGCGCAGCCGAAAAATTTGCGCACGCACGCCGGGTGGTCGACGAGCGCTTTTCGCACTTTCTTCCGATGGAAGCGCCCGAAGTCGTCGCTTCCTGGGTGCGCACCATTCTGCGCGACCTCGACGTGCCTGCCTGATCGCTGGCAAGTTTGTCGCGGCGGCTGGCAAGTGCATTGGTCGAAAACGCGCGACATGACAAGCTCATTCGGCGTAAAACCATGCTCGTTCGAGGTCGGCGTGAATTCGTTCACGACGCCTCAAGGAGCTAGACAATGGATTACTACAACATGATGTACGGCCGCGTGCGCCATCAGGAACTCATCGCCGAAGCAGCGCGCGAGAGCCGCTTCGTGGCGGGCGGTTCGGTCAGCCTGTTCACGCGGCTGGCGGACGCGGTGAAGCGCATCGTTCAGGCCCGCGCGTCGGAGCAGCGTCCGAGCGCGCCGGCGCGCCGGCTGGCGGCGAAGTAGGTGACGCCTACCGCTGGATGACGACACGCGTGCCGATGGTCGACCATCGGTAGAGTGTCGCCGCTGCATTCGCCGGCATGACGATGCAGCCCAGCGAAGTCATGTCCCTGCCTCCACGGGCGGTGTAGGCGGGGCCATGAAAACCGTTTTGCAGACCGCCCGCGTAATAAATCCCCATCCAATGCGGCAGACGCCAGCCGAGTGCGAACGAGTTCGCCACCGGCAGCTTGTTCTGAATGCGGAACGTTCCGCGCCGCGCGCCGCGAATGTTCGCCCACGTCGACCACACGACTTTCCCGGCGTAGTAGGCGTAGACCTTCTGCTGGCTCAAGTCGACCACGATGCTTTTGCCGGCGGCAGCGGCGTCGATGGCATCGGCCGGCTGCGCTGCGATGCATGCCGCGGCGATCGCCGCGAGAACCAGCGCGCCGCGAAATAAGTGGACGAGTCGTCGAGTGTGTGACACGCGGAAAAGCGTACTCCGATTCGCCGCTAGGTGGATCCGACTTTCGCCGCAGCCGGGGCATTGGCTGCGATCAGCGCCTGTCCCAGCGCGATGCCGCCGTCGTTCGACGGCACGGCGCGATGCCACAGCATTTCGAACCCATGTGCATTCAGCAGTGACAGCACGTCCTCGAGCAGCAGCACGTTTTGAAAGACGCCGCCGCTGAGCGCGACCGTCTCGAGGTGCGTGCGTTCACGCGCCTCCACGCATGCGTGGACGAGAATGCGGGCGACGGCGGTGTGGGCGCGGCGCGCGATGCGGGCGCGATCGACGCCGGCGCGCACGTCGCGCACTGCGGCGTGCAGCAGCGGCCGCGCGTCGAGGCCCGACGGAATGTCCCACGGTGAATCTTCGACGGGCGCACGTTCAGCCAGCGCCTGCAGCTCGACGGCGGCCTGTGCTTCGTACGTGACGCTATGGCGCACGCCGAGCAGCGACGCCAGCGCGTCGAACAAGCGGCCGAGGCTGCTGCTGCGTGCGCAGTGGAGATTGCGTTCGAGTTGACGACGCAGCACGGTTTTCGTCTGTGCGTCACACGCCGCGGCGCAGGGCAGATCATCGTCCCAGTCGATGCCGGCGTCCCACAGGTGCGCCAGCGCGCTGCGGAATGGATGACGAATCGCGGCGTCGCCGCCGGGCAGCGGAGAGTAGCGCAGGTGCGCCAGGCGCTCGTAGTCGACGGCGCTGGCGGCGAAGACCTCACAGCCCCAGATCGCGCCGTCGTCGCCGTAGCCGGTGCCGTCGCATACCAGGCCGATGACGCGGCGATCGGGTGCGCACCGATGTTCGGCCAGCACTGCGGCGACGTGCGCATGGTGATGCTGCACGCGCCGCAGCGGCAGACCGTGCGAAGACGCGAAGCGTTCGGCCCACTGCGTCGACAGGTAGCCCGGGTGCATGTCGCAGGCCACGAGCTGCGGCCGCGCGCGGAAGATCGTGATGAAATGCTGCGCGGCGCGTTCGAACGCTTCCAGCGTGGCGAGGCTGCTCATGTCTCCGATGTGCTGGCTGAGAAACGCGTGGTCGTCGCGCGTCAGGCAAAACGTGGCTTTGAGTTCGCCGCCGACGGCCAGAATCGTCGGCGCCGGCGCCGGCAGCCGCACCGGATGCGGCGCG
>JBIIIA010000063.1:0-12162 GCA_044235195.1 Thermoflexales bacterium | reverse complement strand
AATCGGTATGCGAATCGAAAGGGGCGTGTGGGCGACGGCGGCGGCGGCGGCGATGTGCGTCGGCGTGGCGGTCGGGTCGGCCCGGGCGGCGGAAAAGGTTCCGACGCCGATCGTGGACATTACAAACGAATATACGGATCGTGTGGTGACGGTGCGCGGGCGCCTGGCGTCGGAGCGTGCATTCAAATCGGGTGTGCGCTACGTGGTGAAGGACGACAGCGGGGAGATCACGTTGGTGGTCTTCGACCGGGCGAAGCGCGGCGCGCCGGAGCTCAAGGTGGGCGCGACGATCGAGGCGACCGGCAAAGTCGACTTCTATAAAGAAGCGGTGCAGCTGGTGCCGGCGCGTGGCGTGGATCTGAAAGTCCTGGCTCCGCCGCCGCCGCCCGAGCCGCCGGTGCTGATGCACACGTTGAGCGAGGCCGACCGCGGCCGACGCGTGACGGTGTCGGGCACGGTGGTCGATGCGCTGCACTTCACCGCCGGCTTCAAGTACGTGCTGGACGACGGCAGCGGCCGTGTGCAGCTGGTGCTGTTCGAGCGTGTGTACGACCGTCTGAAGCAGCCGGAATTGCTGAGCATCGGTGCCGTGGTTACAGCCACCGGCGAGGTGGACGTATTCGCGGAGGCGGTGCAGGTGGCGCCGGGCAACGCGGAGGACATGCAGATCGTCGGAGGAAGTCGTGAGGTGCGTGAGTACCAGCTCGGGCGGCTGAGCGGCAACGATCACAACGCAGTTGTGCGAGTGAGCGGGGCGATCGACAATGTGCAGGCGGTGCGTGGGGGAGTAGAGTGGTCGTTGAAAGATGCGACCGGCGTGCAGAAAGTGCGTCTGGATACGGTAGTGGTGGAACGACTGGCGACGTCGCTGCGGGAGAACCCGCTCGGTGCGCGCGTGGTGGTGATCGGGAGACTGCGGGCGTCGCGTGCGAACGGCCTGCGGATCGACGTGATCCTGCCGACGGACGTGCAGCCGATCACGCAGTCGGCAGAAGTGACGAAAACCGAATCGTCGCGGCTCGCAGCCGAGCCATGACGGTGTAAAGGGCAGAATCGAAAACAAAATGGCAGATCTGGTAAACCTGACAATTGACGGCGTCGCGGTGGCCGTTCCGAAGGGGACGCTGGTCGTGGACGCGGCGAAGAGGATCGGAAACGACATCCCGGTCTTCTGCTATCACCCGAAGCTGAAGCCGGTGGGCATGTGTCGCATGTGCCTGGTGGACGTCGGCACGCCCAAAATCGATCCGGCGACCAAGCAGGTGGTGAAGGACGAAGCGGGCAACGTGGTGATTGCATGGATGCCGAAGCTGACGACCGGCTGCACAACACCGGTGAGCGAAGGCATGGCGGTGCGCACCGCCACGCAGCAGGTGAAGGACGCCCGCGAGGACGTGCTGGAATTCCTGCTGACGAGCCATCCACTGGATTGCCCGATCTGCGACAAGGGCGGCGAGTGCCCGCTGCAGAACCTCACGCTGGCGCACGGCCCGGGGCTGTCGCGCTTCGACTACGAGGCCAAGCAGCACAACGACAAGCACGTGCCGCTCGGTGACCTGATCTTCCTGGACCGCGAGCGCTGCATCCAGTGCTCGCGGTGCATCCGCTTTCAGGATGACATCGCCGACGATCATGTGCTGCAGTTCTTCGAGCGCGGACGTCGCATGGAGATCGTCACGCTCAGCGATCCGGGCTTCGACTCGTATTTCAGCGGCAACACCACCGACATCTGCCCGGTGGGTGCGCTGACGTCGGCGGACTTTCGCTTCAAGGCTCGCCCGTGGGAGCTGGACTCGGCGCAGTCTGTGTGCAATCACTGCCCCGTCGGCTGCAATACCACCCTGAACACACGGCTGGAGACCAAGACCGGCGGGCAGGAGATCAAGCGCGTGATGCCGCGGCAGAACGAGCAGGTCAACGAGATCTGGCTGTGCGACAAGGGCCGCTTCGTGCACCACTACACGCGCGCGGAAGACAAGCTGACACGGCCGCTGGTGCGGCGCGACGGCAAGCTCGTCGAGGCGACGTGGGAGCAGGCGCTGGGCGTGGTGGCCGACAAGATGCGCGCGGCGACGTCGGTGGCCGGCGTGATCGGCGACCGCATCGCCAATGAAGATGCGTACGCCGTGGCGCGGGCGGTGCGCGGCACCGGCAAAGGTGCGGTGTCGATGTCGCCGGCGGTGCCGTCTGCCTATGCCGACATCGTGCGCGCCTGCGGCGTCGGGGCCGGCACGGATTTCAAGCAGATCGGCAAGGGCGACGTGATTCTGGTCGTCAACGCCGACGTCGAGGAGCAGGCGCCGGTGTGGTTCCTGCGCCTGCGCCAGGCGGTGGTCGATCGTGGTGCGAAGCTGATCATGGCGCATCAGCGCAGCACGAAGATGCACCGCTATGCGTCGCACATCATGCGCTACGGACCGGGCAGCGTCGAAAATTGGGCGGCGGACAGCGGGCAGCTGCTGCCGGAGCTCACGGCGGCGCGCAATCTGCTGATCGTGTTCGGAGACGAGAAGCTTACGGCGAGCGGTGCGCGTGCGCTGGCCGGCCATCTGGCGAACATGCTGATCGACAGCGGCCATGCTGGCAAGGCGAACAGCGGCCTGCTGGCGATGTATCCGCACGGCAACACGCAGGGCGTGTTCGACGTGACGGCACCCGCGCCGGCGCCGGCGTCGGCCGGCGTGGTGTGGGCGGTCGGCGTCGGGGATCGCAGTGATCTGCCGGCGACGGATTTCCTCGTGGTGCAGGATGTCGTGATGAGCGAACTGGCGGCGCAGGCGGACGTGGTGCTGCCGGCGGCGAGCTTCGCCGAGCGCGACGGCAGCTACACCAGCGGCGATCGGCGCGTGCAGCGCTTCTATCGGGCGCTGCCGGCGGCCGGGCAGGCGCGACCGGACTGGTGGATCGCGCAGGAAGTGGCGCGCAAGCTGGGCGCCGACTGGCGCTACGACGGCGCGGCGCAGATTTTTGCGGACATCGCGGCGCAGACGCCGGGATACGCCGGTTTGGCGTACGAGGCGCTGGCGCGCAGCGAAGAGCAGTGGCCGCCGATGGGGCGCGGCGACCTGTATTACGGCGGCACGGTGTACGACAACACCGGCGGAATCGGTGTGCGCTACGCAGCGGATGCCGAGGCTGCTGCGCCTGCGCGCTACGAAGTCGGGCCGATGGCCTCGACGATCGAAGGGGTGCAGCGACCGGAGCGCATGCTGTATCAGGACGGAGAGCTGATTCGGCGCAGCAAGGTGGTGGCGAGCCACGTGGTGCGCCCGGTGATGGAACAGTAACTATGCCCGTAATCCTCGAAATCATTCTGAAGTGCCTGGTGCTGGTGTTCGTCCTGCTGACGGGCTTCGCATACATGTCGCTCGTCGAGCGCAAGGTGCTGGCTCGCCTGCAGGCGCGCTACGGCCCGAACCGCGCCGGCCCGATGGGCTTGCTGCAGCCGCTGGCGGACGGGTTGAAGCTGATCGTCAAGGAGAGCATCACCCCGACTGCCGTCGACGTGCCGGTCTACTTTCTGGCGCCGGTGCTGGTGGTGATTCCCGCGTTGATTCTGTTCGCGGTGATTCCGGTCGGGCCGGGGGACATGTTCCAGCTGGCGAGCCAGGTGAACGTCGGCGTGTTGTACGTGCTGGGCGTCATGGGCGTGGCGGTGTACGGCATCGTGCTGGCGGGCTGGTCGAGCAACAACAAGTATGCGTCGCTGGGCGGCCTGCGCGCATCGGCGCAGGTGATTTCGTACGAGCTGGGCATGGGCCTGGCGATGGTGGTGGTGGTGCTGATGGCCGGCAGCATGAGCATGGCGGACATCGTGGCGGCGCAGCTGCCGGGTCAGTACGGCGGCGTGCTGGGCTGGTTCATCTTTCGACAGCCGGTGGCGGCGGTGGTGTTCGCGATCACGGCGCTGGCCGAGACCATGCGCTCGCCGTTCGACCTGGTCGAGGCCGAGCAGGAGTTGACGGCGGGCTACATGACCGAGTACAGCGGCATGAAATTCGCCTTGTTCTTCATGGGCGAGTACGTCAAGATGATCGCGGTGAGCGGCCTGTTCACCACGTTCTTCCTGGGTGGATGGAGCGGTCCGTTCGCCATGGAAGTGCCGGTGCTTGGGCTGGTGTATTTCACGCTCAAGGTGATCGCCTGCCTGCTGTTGATGATTCTGGTGCGCGCGACGCTGCCGCGCGTGCGATATGACAAACTCATGGCCATTGGCTGGAAGACGCTGATTCCGGTGATGCTGGCCAACGTGGTGGTGACGGCCGTGCTGATCGTGGCAGGGGTGCCGGGCTACAAGTAGAGGTATCCGAATGGGACTGATCAAAGACGTTCTGACCAAACTGCCGACTGGCTTCGCGACGGTGCTGAAGACGCTGAAGGACAAGCCGGTCACCGTGCAGTATCCCGAGGAGACGCGGCCGATGAGCGCGCGATTCCGCGGGCGGCATCATCTCAAGCGCTACGACGACGGATTGGAGCGCTGCATCGGGTGTGCGCTGTGCGCGGCGGCGTGTCCGGCCGACGCGATCTACGTCGAGGCGGCGGAAAACACGAACGAAGAGCGATATTCGCCGGGTGAGCGCTACGCCAAGACGTACGAAATCAACATGCTGCGCTGCATTTTCTGCGGCTACTGCGAGGATGCCTGCCCGACGAACGCCATCGTGCTGGAGTCGATCGAGTTTCCGACTGGCTACACGCGCGAGAGCATGATTTACAAGAAGGACATGATGCTCGAGTCGCCGCCGATCAACGTTCCGGCAACGCCGCAACAGACGCCCCCCGGCAAATACGACCGGGCGATTCTGCCGTATCCGCCCATCGATGCTGCGGAGTGATGCAGTCGAATAAGTTCGATCATGAATGATCTCATCGTCTACCTTTTGCTCGGCGTGGTGAGCGTCGTATCGGCGCTCGGGCTGCTGTTCAGCCGCAACGCGGTGTATGCCGCATTGTTCCTCGTGTTGAACTTCGGCGTGGCGGCGGCGTTCTATCTATTGATGAACGCGCCGTTCCTCGCGGTGATCCAGATCAGCGTCTATGCAGGCGCGATCATGGTGCTGTTCCTGTTCGTGATCATGCTGCTGGGCGCTGAACGACTGCCGTCGGCCGACGCCGGTGCGCGCATCAAGGCGTCGCGCTTCGTAGTGATCGCCGGCGTCGCCGTGCTGGTGGCGAGCGTGGTGTATGCGCTGGCGACGGGCGCGGGCGCGACGACGGCGGCATCGTATGCCTCGGATCCGCATGCAGTCGGAATGATGCTGTTCACGAAGTACGCCTTCCCGTTCGAGGCGGTGTCGGTGCTGCTGCTTGCGGCCATGGTCGGCGCAGTCGTGCTGACGACGAGGGATGCCAAATGAATCCGACGAACTTTCTCGTAGCGCTTTCCGCGATCTTGTTTTCGATCGGCGTGCTGGGCGTGTTGACGCGTCGCAACGCGATTCTGATCTTCATGTCGGTCGAGCTGATGCTGAACGCCGCCAACCTGGCGTTCGTGGCGTTTGCACAGAAATGGGGACAGCTCGACGGACAGATGTTCGTGTTTTTCGTGATGGCGGTGGCGGCGGCGGAAGTGGCCGTCGGCCTGGCGCTGATCGTCACGATCTTCCGCACGAAGCGCAGCACGGATGTGGACGACCTGGCGCAGCTCAAGGGTTGAGACTGCGAGCATCGGCATGAACCAAGCTACCCATGCACGCACCGCAGAAGTGCACGTCGGCCCCGCGCAGGCCGACGCAGTGTTCGCACGCATACTGGATGCGTACGGCATCGCCACTGCACACTTCGAGGTGCGGCCGTTCGGTTCTGGGCATATCAACAAGACTTTTTTGGTGTCTTCGACGGTTGCCAGCGAGCCTGGATACGTCCTGCAGCGCATCAACACGAATGTGTTTCGACGGCCCGAGGTGATCGCACGGAATTTGCGCTTGGCGGGTGATTATCTGGCGCGCACGGCGCCGGAGTACTACTTTCTGCGCGCGGTGCCCACCAGCAGCGGCGACGAAATGTTCGTGGATGACGGCGAGTATTGGCGCATGCTGCCGCACGCTGCGGGCACGATCACCGTGGATCAGGCCGAGACGCCGCGCCAGGCGTACGAAGCTGCGCGGCAGTTCGGCCGCTTCGCACGCTTGACGCACGGCATCGATCTGTCTGCGTTCACGCCGAGCATCCCCGACTTTCACAACCTGGCGCTGCGGCAGACGCAGTACGCCGCTTCCGTGGCCGGGGCATCTCCCGAACGGCGCGCGCGCGCCGACGATCTGATCGCCGGATTCGATTCGCGCGGCGATATCGTCGTGCGCTACGAGCATGCCGTGCGCACGCTGCCCGAGCGGCTGATGCACCACGACACCAAGATCAACAATGCACTGCTGCGCGCCGACACGTTCGAGGGAGTATGCATCTGCGACCTCGATACGCTGATGGCGGGCCGCGTCATTTCGGACCTCGGCGACATGGTGCGCACCTACGTATGCCCGGTCTCCGAAGAGGAAGCGGACGTGACGAAGGTGTCGGTTCGTGAAGAGTATTACGCCGCGCTCATGGACGGATACCTGTCGGAGATGCGCAGCGTGTTGACGGCCGAAGAAAAGGCGAGCCTGTTCTACGCCGGTGAATTCATGGTGTACATGCAGGGCATCCGCTTTCTGGCGGATTATCTGAATGGCGATGTGTACTACCCGGTGAAATACGCCGGGCACAATTTGGACCGCGCGCGCAACCAGTGGGCGTTGCTGCAGCGTTTGACCGAAAAGAAAAGCGCGCTGCAGCGCGTGATCGATTCCTGTTTGTGATGACGATGGATCTACAGATTATTCTCCCCATCCTATTCCCGCTCGTGGGCGTGCTGGTGAACTCGTTCTTCGGCCGTCGCCTCGGTGAGCGCGGCAGCGGTGCCTTCGCATCGCTGATGGTCGCTCTTTCATTCGGCGCGACGGTGCTGCTGCTCGGCCAGCTGAGTGCACTGCCGCATGGCGAAGGTGCCCACGGCGAAGGGGCGCACGGATTGACGACGCAGCTGTTCTCCTGGATTCAGGTCGGCAGCCTGAGCGTGCCGTTCGGCTTCCAGGTCGATCAGCTCAGCATTCTGCTGATGCTCGTCATCACCGGCGTCGGTCTGCTGATCCACATCTACGCCACCGGCTACATGCACAACGACGAGCGCTTTCCGCGCTTTTTTGTGTTTCTGAATTTGTTCATCTCGTCGATGTTGGTGCTCGTGATGGGCGACAGCTTCCTGATGATGTTCGTGGGCTGGGAACTGGTCGGGCTGTGTTCGTATCTGCTGATCGGGTTCTGGTTCTCGGAGATCAAGAACTCGGAAGCCGGGCGCAAAGCGTTCGTCGTCAATCGCATCGGCGATGTGGCGTTCGTGCTGGGAATCCTGCTGATCTTCGTGACGTTCGGTTCGCTGACGTATACCGACGTGTTCAAGGCGGTGGCGGAGAAGGGCGCCGAAGTGACGGGCGCGATCGGGCTGATCACGCTGCTGCTGTTCATCGGTGCGACGGGCAAGAGCGCGCAGCTGCCGCTGATGGTGTGGCTGCCGGACGCCATGGCCGGCCCGACGCCGGTCTCGGCGCTGATCCACGCGGCCACGATGGTGACGGCGGGCATCTATATGATGGCACGCAGCCACGCGATGTTCGTGCTGGCGCCGGACACGCAGATGGTGGTCGGCATCGTCGGCGGACTGACGGCGCTGGTGGCCGGCGTGATCGCGCTGACGCAGTGGGACATCAAGAAGGTGCTGGCGTACTCGACGGTCAGCCAGCTCGGCTTCATGGTGGCGGCGTGCGGCGTCGGCGCGTACGTGGCGGCTGTCTTTCACCTGCTGACCCATGCGTTCTTCAAGGCGCTGCTGTTCCTCGGCAGCGGCAGCGTGATTCACGGCATCGAGCACAACCCGAAGTCGGCGACGCATGCCACGCCCGGCCACGGCAGCCATCATCATGGGATCGATCCGCAGGACATGCGGAACATGGGCGGCCTCAAGTCGCGCATGAAGATCACGTTCGTCACGTATCTGATCGGCGGCCTGGCGCTGGCCGGTGTGCCGCCGTTCGCCGGCTTCTGGTCGAAGGACGAAATCCTGGTCTCGGCCTTCAAGGGGAATCCGATCGTATTCTGGCTGCTGGCGGTCACTGCGGTGCTGACGGCGTTCTATACGATGCGCCAGATTCGTCTGGTGTTCTTCGGCGAGCCACGCAGCAAAGAAGCGTTCCATACGCTCGAATCCGGCCCGCAGATGACGATTCCGCTGGTGATTCTGGCGATTTTCTCGGTCGTCGGTGGCGTGGCGATCAACTGGCCGTTCGAGGCGGTGCTGCCGGCGCACGCGCTGTCGCACTGGCTCGAGCCCATCGTCGGCAAGGAAGTCGTCGTGTTCGACGTGACGAAGGCTGCCATTTTCACTCTGCTTGCGCTCGGAGCGATGGCGGCGGCATACTTCCTGTATCGCAATTCGTACAACGAAAAGGTCCAGCGGGAACCGCTGGAGAAGCTCGGCCCGCTGTATGCGCTGTCGAGCAACAAGTTTTATCTGGACCAGATCTATCGAGCCCTGGTGGTGATTCCGTTCCACGGCGCCGCCACGGTGCTGGCGCAGGTGATCGACAAGAACGGCATCGACGCGGTGGTGAACGGCATCGGCGTCGCCGTGCGCAATGCCGCGGCTTCGCTGCGCGACATCCAGACCGGCTTCGTGCGTTCGTACGGGCTGGTGATGCTGCTCGGCGTGGCGGTGCTGGTCGCCTGGTTCGTGTTCACTCGCTGATTCGTTCGCTGAGGCGAATATCCAGGAGGCGTCGTGATTCTGACAACCGAAACCATCCGAACCGATCCCAGCGATCCCGGGCCGCGCGGCTATCTCGTGCGGCCGTCCGGCGACCAGCCGCATCCGGGCATCGTGCTGATCCAGGAATGGTGGGGGGTGGAGCCGCACGTGCGCGCGCTGGCGCAGAAGCTGGCCGCCGAAGGGTATGCCGTGCTCGTGCCGGATCTGTACCACGGCCAGGTCGCTACTGAGCCCGACGACGCGCACAAGCTGATGCTCCTGTCGATGAACAACGTCGAGCGCGTCGTTCGTGAGGTCGTCCTCGCACTGGACTGGCTGCGCGCCGATCCGCACGTGCAGCCGAAGAAGCTCGGCATGATGGGCTTCTGCCTGGGCGGCACGGTGACGTTCAAGGTGGCCTGTCGCTATCCGCATCTGGCGGCGGTGTCGCCGTGGTACGGCGGCGGCATCGACCCGGACAAGGAGCCGATCGACGGTTTGAATGCGCCGATCCTGGCGATCTATGGTGCGCAGGATCACGGAATTCCGGTGAGCAAGGTGCACGACATCGAACGCAAGCTGCGCGCCGCCGGCAAGGACGTCACGGTGCACGTATACCCCGACGCTGGTCACGCTTTTCTCAACGATACGCACGGCTCCTATCACGCTGCATCGGCGGCGGACGCCTGGGCCAAGCTGCTCGCATTCTTGAAGACATGCTTTCACTGATCACATTTCTCCCCCTTCTCGGCGTAGTCGCCGTCGTGCTCGCCCCCAAGACCTGGGCGAAATCGCTCGCACTGCTGACGTCGCTCGCGGTGTTCGCGGCGTCCGTGGTCCTGTTTTCACGCTACGACGGCGCGCAGGCCGGCTTTCAGTTCGTCGAATCGATGAACTGGATCGCGCAGTACAACGTCGGCTACAAACTCGGCGTCGACGGCATCAGCATCTGGCTGGTCATGCTGACGACGCTGGTCTTTCCGATCGCCGTCTGGTTCTCGGCCGGGTCGGTGACCAAGCGCGAGAAGGAATACTACGCACTCATGCTGGCGATGCAGACGGCCACGCTCGGCGTGTTCCTCTCGCTCGACATGTTCCTGTTCTACGTGTTCTGGGAATTCGCGCTCGTGCCGATGTATCTGCTGATCGGCATCTGGGGCGGAGATCGCCGTGTCTATGCATCGCTGAAGTTCTTCATCTTCACGATGGCCGGCAGCGTGCTGATGCTGATCGCGATTCTCTACATGGGATTCAACGCCGGCACGTTCGATGTCGAGCAGCTGGCAGCCGGCCGCATGTTCGTGGCGAGCAGCCCGCTGTTTCTGGCATTCGCCGCCGCCTTCGTGATCAAGGTGCCGCTGTGGCCGTTCCATTCGTGGCTGCCGGACGCACACGTCGAAGCGCCGACCGCTGGCTCGGTGATTCTGGCGGCGGTGTTGCTGAAGATGGGCACGTACGGTCTGATTCGCTTCAACCTGGCGCTCTTCCCCGATGCTTCGAAGGAATGGGCCTGGTTGATGATGCTGCTGGCCGTGATCGGCATCCTGTACGGTGCGGCCGTGGCATTCGCGCAGAGCGACGCCAAGAAACTGATCGCGTACTCGTCCGTCAGCCATATGGGCTACATCGTGCTGGGCATCTTCGCGCTGAACGAAATCGGCGTGCAAGGCGCGATTCTCCAGATGGTCAACCACGGCCTGAGCACCGGCGGCCTTTTCCTCATCATCGGCTTCATCTACGACCGGCTGCACACGCGCGAAATGGCGCGCCTCGGCGGGCTGTGGGGCAAGATGCCGATCTACGGCACGCTGGCGCTGATCTTCACGCTCAGCTCGGTCGGCCTGCCGGCGCTGAACGGCTTCGTCGGTGAATTTACGATTCTGCAGGGCGCATTCCTGGCGAACCCGACGCTGACGGCCTTCGCCGCGCTGGGCATGGTGCTGGCGGCCGCGTATCTGCTGACGTTCTTCCAGAAGGTGTTCCTCGGGCGCTACGCCGGCGACGGCGATGGACATGGACACGGCGACGACCACGGACATGGCGCGGCGCTGCAGGATCTGAACTGGCGCGAAATCGTCGCGACGCTGCCCCTGCTGGTGCTGTGCTTCGTCATCGGCATCTATGCTTCCCCGTTCTTCTCGGCGATGTCCGCCAGCGTGCAGAGCATGCTGGATGCCGGCGGGCTGACGGTGATGCGGTAGGCTGCGACCACCGACTGCCGCGGTTCGTGTGTGGTCGTCGGTCGGTGGTCGTCGTTACGCCCACGGTGCTAGCACTTCCCCGCGAAAGCGCGGCGTGAGGAATGCGGAGCCGGGGAAACGCAGGCGGTTCATCTGGTCGATGACTTCGTCGACGTCGTATGCGACGCGCCGGTGTTCGAAGCGATGGCCGTCGGCGTTCGATTCGAGGATCACGTAGCTGGCGCGCACGTCGGGACCGAACGGGATGCTCAGGCTGCCCAGGTTCACGACGGTAGTGGCTTTCGTCCGATGCACCAGCGGCCAGTGCGTATGGCCGACGAAAATCAGGTCCGCCTCGCACGTGGCCAGCGCCGTCGCCCATTGCTCTTCCGTCAACCCCGGATGCAGCCCGGCGCCGTCATCGGTGCCCGGGGCGGCGTGAACCAGCAGCACTCGTGTGCCGTCGGCGAGCGTCTCCCGCTGCTCGAGCCCGAGCGTGGACAGCCAGTTCCACCAGCCGGACGTGGTGAGCACCCCCTGCGCCCATGCCAGCATCGCCGTGCGATACGATGCGCCGGCGTCGGAGACGGATTTGGGATCCAGCCAGTTGCACGCCCAGCGATCGGTGTTGCCGCGCACGAAGACCGTGTTGGGTAAGGCATCCAGTCGCTCGAGACAACCGACCGGATCGGGACCGAAGGCAGCGAGATCGCCGAGCACCCAGTACGCGTCGATGCCGCCGATCCGTTCGATATCCGAGAGCACGGCGTCGAGGGCGGTCGAGTTTCCGTGAATGTCCGACAAAATTGCGGTGCGCATCCGCGTATTAAAACAGCTTCTAAGGGAAAAGAGTAGACTGCCACCCATGCGTTCCTTCGATTTGAACACTCCGGCTCAGGCGATGGCGAAGATGAACGCCGCACTCGATGCGGCGCAGCGCCGACTGGAGCGCGAGATCGTGGCCACGGCCGATGCGCTCGATCGCGTCGCCGCCGAGGATGTGCATTCGCCGGCGTCGATGCCCGAATTTCGGCGCAGCACCGTCGACGGCTACGCGGTGCGCTCGACATCGACGCCGGGGGTGATGCGCGTGGTCGGCGAAGTGCGCATGGGCGAGGCGGCCGCGGCCTCGGTGAACGTGGGGGAGGCGGCGCTGGTGCACACGGGCGGCTATGTCCCGGAAGGCGCCGATGCCGTGGTGAT
>JBIIIA010000363.1:0-3797 GCA_044235195.1 Thermoflexales bacterium | reverse complement strand
ACGATGTACGGCTTCTGGCGCGTCTTGTTACGCACCAGCCGCGCAGCGAACAGCTGCGGCAGGAACCACGTCACGGCGAAGGCCATGCCGGCCACGCCGACGAGCGATTTGTCCTCGGTGAGCTGGCCGGCCAGGCCGACGATGACGGTGGCGGAGGGGATGAAGGCGAGGCCGGTGACGAAGATGCCGATGTCGGCGATGAAGGCGAAGATGTTGCGGCGGGAATCGATCGGGTGCTGCGCGGACGTGGCGTTCACGCGGCCGATCATAGCTGCCTGTGCGGCTTCGGCAGGCGCAGGCTGATCAGCGTTCCGACGGCGGCGCACGCCGTGACGACGCCGAAGAGCACGGCGTACGGCATGGATTGAAAGACGTCGCGCCCGAACAGGTCGAGCCACAGGCCGCCGAGGAACGGGCTGACGGCAACGATGCCGCCGACGGAGTTGATGGCGCCGATGTACATCGCGCGGCTGCGTTCGGGCGACGAGTCCATCGTGTAGCCGAGCACGCCGAGCACCAGGCTCTGGTCGAGTGCGCCGCGCATGACGAAGACGGCGACGAATAGTCCGTAGGCGATCGACAGCGGCACGTCGAGTGCGGCGACGAGCGCGGCCAGCAGCGGCGTGAGGAAGAGCATGAAAGACGACACGTGCACCACGCCGCGCGACGTGACGCGATCGGCCAGCCAGCCGAAGAAGAACACGCCGAACATGCCGCCGGCGATGATGGCCTGCGTCATGTCGCCGTCGGCGGCGGAGCCGAGGGCATAGCGCTCCTTGAGGAAGACGAGATAGAACGAGGCGGCCATCGCTTCCATGCCGGTGAGCAGGCGGACGGCGATCACGCGGCGAAAAATCCCGTCGGCGGCGAGAACCTTGCGCAGGTCGGCGAAGATGTGTGAGCGCGATTCCTCGTGATGCTCGACGCGTTCCATCGGCACTTCACGCAGGATGAAGAACGCGATGGTGGAGATGGCCATGAATCCGAACGCGCCGGCGAAGAGGATGGCGTAGTTGAGCGGAAAGGGAATGTCCGGGCTGCTGAGGATGCGCTTGACGAGCTCGCTGGCGCCGAGGGCGAGCAGGCCGGCCAGGCCGTGGCCGAAGGTGAGCACGCGCGCGCGCACGCGCGGCGAGAGCGTGCGGCTGAGCACGTCGAACCACGCCACGCCGGCGACGGCGTCGAGCACGCTGAAGAGCACGATGGCGGCGATGAGCAGCCAGAACGTCAGCAGCGGGCTGGCGGCGCCGGTCACCGCCAGCCACAGCGCGAAGAGCAGAAAGAGCGGGCGGCCCACCATGCACGGGATGATGATGAAGTTCTTCTGGCGCACGCGGTTGCGCACGAGGCCGGCGGCGAACAACTGCGGCAGGAACCATGACACCGGGAAGGCCATGCCGGCGATGCCGATGAGCGCCTTGTCGTTCGTGAGCTGCGCAGCCAGCCCAACGATGACGGTGGCAGCCGGCAGAAAGGCAAAGCCGGTGCCGAAGAGCGAGATGTCGAAGATGTAGGCGAAAATATTGCGGCGGGAATCGACGGCATGCATGAGGAATTTAAGGTTGGAATTTCAGCGCTGAGCGTTCATATTGCACATTGCACATTTCAGGTCGCACACTGGAGACTGGAGATTGAGCATTGCACGTTCAAGGACGATCCACGAGACGACCATCGGCGACGATGAGGCTTCGATGATGAGCGACGCGGCCGGCGTCGATGAAATCGACTTCGACTGCGCCGCCGGTGACGGCGAGCTTCGTGATGCGCACGCGGTCGCCGAGTGAGGCGAATGCTTGCGGGGAGGCAGTGTAGACGCGATTCATCACCGGGTAAAGCAGCGTCAGGCGCAGGCCGGTTTCATTCGATGCTTCGACGACGACGACCGTGTCTGGCGCGCCGTCGCCGTCGAGGTCGCCCGCGGCGCGCGGCGTGCGCAGCAGGCGCGCGGACGTGTCGGTGTCTTCCACAGCGAAGACGCCCGCACCGAAGAACGCCGTCGTGTCGTGGGTGCCGTCGAGTGGATAGAGCGCGTACTGCACGTCGTTGATCGAGAGCGGCCCTGCGGCGACGGGCCGATCGGCGTTCCAGCGGAAAAGACGTGCGGCGGCCACGGTGGGTTTGGCGACCATCGGCTGATCGGGGCGACGCTCGAGATAGCGCGCGGTGAGCGTGCCGTCGCGTGCGGCTGTGAAGCTGCGCAGGATGATGCGGTCGCCGATGGGGGCGGCGGTGACCGGACGCGGTGCGCCGTCGGCGTTCACCACGAGTGCGGCATACGAGAATGCGCCGGAGCCGCCGGTGTTGACGGCGAGGTGAACCACGGCGTCGAGCTGGCCGTCGCCGGTCAGGTCGGCGAACAAGCGCGGCGAATCGATGAGCGTGACGTGCAGGTGATGTTCGGGATCGTCGAACACGCCGGCGGCGAGGCGCACGCGGCCGATTTCCGGCAGGACATATTCGGCGGACGCGAGGGCGTCGGGCGTGAAGGGCGGCGCAGCGGCGAGAGCGGTGACGGGCGACGAGACGACGAGCGAGGCGAACCATGCCGTGAGCGCGGCGAAAATCGAGAACGAACGCATCGGGCAAGTGTAATGGGGACGACGGTGGACGGCGGACGGCGGACGGCGGTCTTGGTTGAGCTGCTACACTACCGCCCGACATCATGGGCAAGACATTCGCAGAAAAAGCCATCGCGCGCGCGGCCGGGCTGGCCGAAGTCAGCGCCGGACAAATCGTCGATGCGCGGCCGGACCGCGTGCTGAGCCACGACAACACCGCGGCGATCTATCGCCTGTTCAAGCAGCTGGGCGTCGAGAAGGTGGTGCGGCCGGAGCGGCTGTGCATCACGCTCGACCATGCGGTGCCGGCGCCGACGACGCAGCACGCGCAGAACCACGCCGAAGTGCGCCGCTTCGTGAAAGAGCAGGGCGTGCAGCATTTCTTCGAAGTCGGGCGCGGCATTTGCCACCAGGTATTTTCGGAAGAGGCGCTGGTGCTTCCGGGCTGGTCGATTCTGGGATCCGACAGCCACACGCCGCACTTCGGATGGCTTGGCGCGTTCGGTGCCGGCGTCGGGCGCAGCGAAGTGGCGGCGCTGTGGGCGACGGGCGAGCTGTGGCTGCGCGTGCCCGAGGCCATGCAGATCGAGCTGGTCGGCGAACTGCCGCCGCACGTGACGACCAAGGATTTCTGCCTGAAGCTGATCGGCGACCTCGGGCAGGACGGCGGCTTGTATGCATCGGTGGAATTCACCGGCGCCGGCGTGCGCGGGCTGAGCCTCGAGAGCCGCATGGTGATCCCGAACATGATGGCCGAGTTCGGCGCGAAGAACGCGTACCTCGAGCCGGACGATGCCGTGTTCGATTGGCTCGACGCGCGGCTGGCGCGCCGCGGCGTGGAGGCGAACAGCCGGCGCGACGCGTTGTATCCCGACGCGGACGCGGCGTATCAGTCGCGCCATCGCTACGATCTGAGCCTGCTCGAGCCGATGGTGGCGCGCCCGCATCGCGTGGACAACACCGTGCCGGTGAGCGAGCTGAAGGGTACGCGCGTGCAGCAGGCGTTCCTCGGCACGTGCACCAACGGGCGGCTGGAAGATCTGGCGGCGGCGGCGGACGTGCTGCGCGGCAAGCGCGTGGCGGCCGGGACGCGGCTGCTGGTGATCCCGGCGTCCTCGGAAGTGATGAAGGACGCAGCGCGGCTCGGGCTGCTGGAGGTGTTCCTCGAGGCCGGAGCGGTGTTGGGCGTGCCGGGCTGCGGGCCGTGCATGGGAAACCACATGGGCGTGCCGGCCGTGG
>JBIIIA010000362.1:0-3803 GCA_044235195.1 Thermoflexales bacterium | reverse complement strand
ATTTCGCTTACATCGTCGCAGAGAAAAATATCTATTCGCGCGCGAAATTTCGGCGGAGAGGGGGAAAACTGCGCCGCGCTCCCCCTCTCCGCCGAGATTTCGCGTCGCTTGCCAGTACTTTGCTCGGCAAAAGCGTAAGCGAAATCGAGGGGGAGAGGGGGTAGGGGGTGAGGCGTCGCGGCGGTCAGGGGGTGAGGCGTCGCGGGTGAGCGCGTCAGGGGGTGAGGCGTCGCGCCGGAGGCATTTCCCGAGTACATTTCCCCCCATGCCCGCAGCCGACGCCATTCAGACCTTCGCCGGGATCGCCAACGAGAACGAGTTCTACAGCCATCACTATCTCGCGGAAGTCTTCCGCAGCGACATCAAGGCCCGGCTCGATAACTGGGACGCCGCCGACGCCGCCGACGCTGCGACGGCCCCGCCCCGCCGCCTGCACGCCTGCACCCAGCGCTGGTTCGCTCAGCTCGACCAGAACAAGCGCGCCCGCGACGTCGACGCCCGCTGGCGCTCGTTCGTCGCCCTGCAGGAGGGCCTGCTCGCCGCCCTCGGCTTCCCCGCCCCCGACGCCGCCCAGCCGACCCTGCACGAATTCGTCCCCGGCATGCCCCTCCCCGTCTGGCGCCTGCTCGGCGACCGCCTCGCCGTGCTGCCGGCCTACTCCCCCGACGACGCCGCCGCCCGCGACGACGGTGATGACCTGCTCGACCAGTCCCCCTCGGCGTTCTTCTTCGCCCCGCAGCCGCTCCCCAAAGCGCTGCGCGATCAGACCTGGCTCGACCTGCTCTCCGACGCGATTTTTTCCGCCGACGCCCCGCCGCGCTTCGTCCTGCTCGTCGGCCGCGACCAGTGGCTGCTGCTCGATCGCTTCAAGTGGCCGAACAACCGCGCCCTGCGCTTCGACTGGGCCGAAATCCTCGACCGCCGCGACGCCGACACGCTCAAGGCCTGCGCCGCCCTGCTGCACGTCGATTCCCTCGCCCCCGCCCAGGGCGACAGCCTGCTCGAACGCCTCGACGACAACGCCCACAAGCACGCCTTCGGCGTCAGCGAAGACCTGAAATACGCCCTGCGCGAGGCCATCGAGCTGCTCGGCAACGAGGCCGCCCGCCAGCTCGACGAACTCGCCACCGGCGCCAAACGCAGCATCTACTCCGGCGCCTCCAAACTCGACGCCGCCGCCCTCAGCCTCGAATGCCTGCGCATGGCCTATCGCCTGCTCTTTCTGTTCTATATCGAAGCGCGCCCGGAGCTCGGCTACGTCCCCATCGCCAAGAATCAGGTCTACCTCAAGGGCTACAGCCTCGAAAGCCTGCGCGACCTCGAGCTGCAGGACCTGCCCACCCCGCAGGCGCGCGACGGCCTGTTCTTCGATCACTCGCTGCGCCGCCTGTTTTCGCTCGTCGCCCAGGGCTGGCCGCTTCCAAAACCACAACAACTGCCGCTCGACAGCGCACTGCCCGATCCCGTGCATGGCGCGCGCGAAACCTTCGCCCTCGCCCCGCTCGACAGCCGCCTGTTCGACGACGACGCCATGCCGCTGCTGCGCAAGGTGCGCTTCCCCAACCACGTCTGGCAGCGCGTCATCCGCCTGCTCTCGCTCACCCGCGGCGGCAAGGGCCGCCGCAGCGGCCGCGTCTCCTACCAGCTGCTCTCCATCAACCAGCTCGGCGCGGTCTACGAGGCGCTCCTCAGCTACCGCGGCTTCTTCGCCACCGAGGACCTCTACGAAGTGCAGCGCGCGCCGGGCAAGGCCGCCGCCGGCGGCGACGACGCCGACGAAGCCGACGCCGACGGCGATGAGTCCGACGAAGCCGACGCGCCCGCCGATTCCAGCTCCGCGGCCGGCGGCGACCTGCTCGACGCGGCATGGTTCGTCCCGGCCGCCCGCATCGCCGATTTCACCGAGAAGGAGCGCGTCTTCGACGTCAACGAGCGCGGCCAGCGCGCGCTGCGCAAACACCCGCGCGGCTCGTTCATCTACCGCCTCGCCGGCCGCGACCGCGAGAAATCCGCCAGCTTCTACACGCCGCAGGTGCTCACGCAGTGCCTCGTCGAATACGCGCTCGCCGAGCTGTTCGCCGGCGACCGCGTCTCCTGCGCCGACGACATCCTCTCCATCACCGTCTGCGAGCCGGCCATGGGCTCCGCCGCGTTCCTCAACGAGGCGGTCAATCAGCTGGCCGCCGCCTACCTCGCCCGCAAGCAGGACGAGCTCGGCCGCCGCATCCCGCACGACGAATACCCGCAGGAGCTGCAGAAAGTGCGCATGTTCCTGGCCGACCGCAACGTGTTCGGCGTCGACCTGAACCCGGTCGCCGTCGAGCTGGCCGAGGTGTCGCTCTGGCTGAACGCCATCTACGGCGAAGCCGACGAGGCCGGCAACCCGCTGCCGGCGCGCGTGCCGTGGTTCGGCTACCAGCTCTTCGCCGGCGACAGCCTGATCGGCGCGCGCCGCCAGGTCTACCCGGCCGCGGCGCTGCGCCGGAACGCCCGCCCGCCGTGGCACGAACAGGCCCCGCGCACCGTCACCGCCGACGCGCCGCGCCGCCCGGACGAGATCTGGCACTTCCTGCTGCCCGATCCGCTCATGGCCGACTACACCGACAAGGCCGCCAAGTCGCTCTACCCGCAGGAGTTCAAGCGCCTGGCCGAATGGCGCCGCCCGCTGACCGCGCCGCTGGCCGACCACGAGATCGCCCGCCTGCTGCAGCTCAGCGCGCAGGTCGACGCGCTGTGGGACGAACACGCCCGCGCGCTCGCCCGCGACCGCCGGCGCACCGAGGACGACCTGACCGTGTGGGGCCAGCCGCCGCCGCCCGACGGCCCGCAGCGCATCTCGCGCGCGCAGAAGGAAGCCATCCGCCGCGAGCACCTGCTCAACGAGGACGGCGACCTGGCCACGCCCTTTCGTCGCCTCAAGCTGGTGATGGACTACTGGTGCGCGCTGTGGTTCTGGCCGATCGCACAGAGCGACGCGCTGCCCAGCCGCGAGGCGTGGTGGCTGGAAATCGGCGCCATCCTCGAAGGCAACGTGCTCGACGTGTCCACGCAGCCGGCGCTGAACTTCGACGCCGCGCCGACGTTCGACGACGCCGCCGACGCCGCAGACGCCGGACGCGCGCTGCACGACCGCTACGGCCAGCTGCGCATCCAGCGCCTGCGCGAACACTTCCCGCGCATCCGCGCGGTGGAGGCGGTAGCCGCCGGCCGCCGCTTCCTGCACTGGGAGCTGCACTTCGCCGACGTGCTGCTCGGCCGCGACGGCTTCGACCTGATCCTCGGCAACCCGCCGTGGCTCAAAGTCGAATGGAACGAGGCCGGCATCCTCGGCGAGCGCAACCCGCTGTTCGCCGTGCGCAAATTCAGCGCGTCCGAGCTGGCCGCCCGGCGCGCCGCGGCATTCACGGAATTTCCCGGCCTGCAGGACGCCTGGCGCGACGAGCTGCAGGAGGCCGCCGGCACGCAGAACTTCCTGAACGCCATGCAGAACTACCCGCTGCTGCGCGGCGTGCAGACCAATTTGTACAAATGCTTCCTGCCGCTGGCCTGGCGATTGAACAGCGCGCGCGGCGTGAGCGCGCTACTGCACCCGGAAGGCGTCTACGACGACCCCAAGGGCGGCGCGCTGCGCGAAGCGTCCTACGCCCGCCTGCGCCGGCATTTTCAGTTCATCAACGAACGCGCGCTTTTCCCGATTCATCATCTTGTTAAATTCAGCATCAACGTATACGGGCCGCCGGGCACGCCGGAATTTGACACGCTGGCCAACCTATTCGCGCCGACCACAATCGGTGCAAGCTACC
>JBIIIA010000361.1:0-3808 GCA_044235195.1 Thermoflexales bacterium | reverse complement strand
CGAGAGACAGCATGTCGTCGCGCTCCTCTCCGGGCTCGACGTCGCCGTTGGCCAGCTCGTCCAGCACGTCCTCGATCACCGACGCCCATGCGCGCTCGGCGATCTGCTGCATCTGCTCCGCATCGAAGGTGATGCTGTGCTCTGCACCCGGGTCGATCACCAGCTCATCGACTTCCTGCAGATCGAGCTGAAACACCCATTGCCCCGGCACGGTGATGAAGCGACTGGCGACGCCGTCGATCCACTCGTCGCGCGGAGACGACGCGTCCGAAAACAGAAACAGGCGTCGACGCCCGTCGAGCTCGTTCACGACGATGTCCGACAACGTCCCGGAGCGCTCGTATTCAGCGACGGCCGGCGGCGGCACCGGCACGTCCCACGATTCATGCAGCACGAATGCGCGCATCAGTTCGGCGACCGTGATGTCATCGGCGCGCCACGCACGCACTACGTCTCGAATTTCCATGAATACTCCTTCCCGCTACACGAGCAGGTTCAGCATGCGCCCCTTGGCGTAGATGGTCTGGCGAATCGGCTTGCCGTCCACGAATTTCTGCACCGCCTCGGACGCCAGCGCCGCCGCCTTGATGGCAGCCTCGTCGGCGTCGGCCGGGACGGTGATGCGATCACGCAGCTTGCCGTTCACCTGAACCGGAATCGTAATCGTTTCGGCGACCACCGCCGACGGATCGAATTTCGGCCACGCCTGCTGATGCACCGAATAGCCGCGGCCGAGCCGCTCCCACAATTCTTCGGCCATGTGCGGCGCGATCGGCGCGAGCAGCCGCAGCAGGATGTCGATCGCCTCCGCCCACTCCGCCGTGCTCGTCAGGCCGGCATCGCGCGCCTTGAACAGCGTGTTCGTAAATTCCATCATCGACGAGACGACGGTGTTGAAACTGAACGCCGTCAGGTCGCGCTCGTAGCGCTCGATCGTCTGATGCGCTGCGCGCCGCAGCTCGCGCGCGGTCATCGTGTTCGACGCGCCCTTGTCTTCGTCCGGCGACAGCACGATGCGCCAGGCGCGATCAAGCCAGCGCCGCACGCCGGGCACGCCCTGCGTGTTCCACGGCACCGTCATCGTGAAATCGCTGATGAACATCTCGTAGCCGCGCAACGCATCCGCGCCGTGCTCCGCCACCACTTCGTCGGGCGTGATCACGTTGCCCTTCGACTTGCTCATCTTCTCGTAGTACTCGCGGCCGTTCTCGTCGACCTTCTTCTGATTGCTCAGGATCAGGCCCTGGTTGCGCAGCGCGGTGAACGGCTCCTTGAAGCGCACTACGCCGACGTCGTAGAGCACCTTCGTCCACATGCGCGCGTACAGCAGGTGCAGCACCGCATGCTCGGCGCCGCCGACGTACATGTCGACCGGCAGCCAGTAGTCGAGCTCGTTCGCTTCGAAGATCTTCGCGTCGTTGTGCGGGTCAGCAAAGCGCATGTAGTACCACGAGCTGCACGCCCACGTCGCCATCGTGTCCGTCTCGCGGCGGCCGCGCGGCGTCTCGACGTAGCTCGCGATGTTCGCCAGCGGCGACTCACCCGTGGCGGTCGGCTCGTAATGCTCGACGTCCGGCAAGCGCAGCGGCAGCTCGCTCTCGTCGAGCGCGACCTCGCCGTCGTCTGTGTGCAGAATCGGAATCGGCGTGCCCCAGTAACGCTGCCGGCTGATCAGCCAGGCGCGAATTCGGTAATTCACGCGGCGCGTGCCGACGCCGAGCGCACCGACGTGCTCGATCGCCGCGCGAATGCAAGCGCGCCCGTCCTCGCCGGTGCTCATGCCGTTCAGCGGGCCGCTGTTGACCATGACGCCGTCTTTTTCTTCGTAAGCGGCTTTCCATTCCGAAGTCGGTGCGCCGGCGTCGTTCGGGCCCTTGACCACCTGGATGATCGGCAGGTCGAATTTGCGGGCGAAGTCGAAGTCGCGCTGATCGTGCGCCGGCACCGCCATGATCGCGCCAGTGCCGTAGCCCGTCAGCACGTAGTCGGCGATCCATACCGGGATGCGCGCGCCGTTGACCGGATTGATCGCGTACGCGCCGGTGAACACGCCGGTCTTCTCGCGGTTGGTCGCCGTGCGCTGTTCGTCGGTCTCGGCCTTCGCCATCGTGCGATACGCGTCGACGGCGGCGCGCTGCTCGGCGGTGGTGATCGATTCGACGAGCGCATGCTCGGGCGAGAGCACCATGAACGTGGCGCCCCACAGCGTGTCCGGGCGCGTGGTGTACACGCGGATCGCGCCGTCGTGATCGGCGAGCTTGAAATCGACCTCGGCGCCTTCGCTCTTGCCGATCCAGTTGCGCTGCATCTTCACGATGCGCTCCGGCCAGTCGACGCTGTCGAGGTCGGCGGCCAGCCGCTCGGCGTAGGCAGTGATGCGGAAGTACCACTGCCGCAGCGTCTTGCGCTCGACGAGCGCGCCGCTGCGCCAGGCACGGCCGTTCTCCACTTCCTCGTCGGCGACGACGACCTTGTCGACCGGGTCCCACCACACCTGCGTGTTCGAACGGAACGCCAGCCGATAGTTCATCAGATAGGCGTTCTTCTCGCGCCGGCTCATGGCATTCCACTCGGCCGCAGTGACGATCGGCGCGCCTGCGCTGACCACGCCGACGTGCTCAGCGTGCGCGTCGACATATTCGAAAATCGCCGCTGCGCCCTGCGCGGACAACTCCGCTTCCAGATCGGCGATCGGCGCCGCGCTGTCCTTGCGCGGGTCGTACCATGAGTTGAACAGCTTCAGAAAAATCCACTGCGTCCAGCGATAGTAATCGTCGTGCGCCGAGTTGATCACGCGCGACCAGTCGTAGCTCAGGCCCATCAGCTTGTACTGGCGGATGTAGTTGGCCGAATAGCGTTCGTTCAAGTCGTGCGGATTTTTCTTCAGCTTGATCGCGGCGTTCTCGGTGGGCAGGCCGAAGGCGTCGAAGCCGATCGGGTGCAGCACGTTGTAGCCGCGCATTCGATAGAAGCGCGCGATCACGTCGGTCGGCACGTAGTTGCGCGCGTGGCCGACGCTCATGCCCTCGCCCGACGGATACGGGTAGAAGTCGAGGATGTAGTACTTCGGCTTGTCGCCGGAAGCCTCGCTCTTGTAGAGCGCATCGCTCTCCCAGCGCTGCTGCCACTTCGATTCGATGTCCTGCGGGTTGTATCGCTCTGCCATGATTTTGTTCCAGCAATTGCCAGACTCGTGCCGCAAGCGCTGAATCACGCCCCGCCGCCCTTCGGGCGGCGGGGCGTGATTCAGCGGGATATGTCAGCACGATTCAGGCCATTGCATTCATCATCGGCCGTCCGGCCGAAAAGAAAAAGCCCACTCGTCCGTACAGGGACGAGTGGGCCCGTGGTACCACCCTGCTTCGCACGGCCGACGGCCGCGCCTCTCGCGCGCGATAACGGGCGCATCCCGATTCCGGCTCACGGATGAGTTCGGCCTGCCGCGCTCTCCGTGGGCGCATCGCCGGGCTCACACCACACTTTCCCGACTCGCTGCGGAGATGACCTACTACTTCCGGTCGTCGCCGATCGACAAAAAAACCGCCGAGTTTCCCCGGCGGTATGGACCTGAAGGGATTCGAACCCTTGACCTTCTCAATGCCATTGAGACGCGCTCCCAACTGCGCCACAGGCCCGCGAACGGCCGTAAGTATACACGAAAAGAGAGGGGTTAGGGGCTATGGGTGCATCCGCCGTTAGGGGCAGGTTTTTTCCCAGTAGGCAGCAAATGTGCCGCTGATCTCTGCAGCAAGGAATGGTGCGAGTCGATCTGCGCCGGAGCGAGACCACCGCATGCCGGATGCCGACA
>JBIIIA010000360.1:0-3810 GCA_044235195.1 Thermoflexales bacterium | reverse complement strand
CGACAAAAGCAAGAACAAGAAAACGGAAAGAATTGGATGCCGTTCGATAAACCCCGGATTGCGAAACACCATCGGCAGCGACTTGCCGGGCATGTCGCGCAAATCCAATCGGATGTTGCCTTCGTAGCCGGACAAAATCGGCATCGGGAGGTCATCGACCAGCGCCAGCTTCGTGGTGACATCGTATTCCCCCGGATTCGACGCCGGACGCACCGAGTTTTCCAGATGACGCAGATCAAAATTACTTCGATCCACCGCCGCCGAAACGATCGGCCACCCCCACCACGTCTCTGCCTGCAACGCACCGATGCTCAGCTGCCGCAGATCCGCCGGATCGCCGTTGTAGCGGACCCGCACGGTCATTTCCTCCATGCCTTCGCCCTTGTAACCCATGTAGGGCAGATCGAAGCGCGACGACCGCTCGCCGCCTTCGAGCATCATGCCGAGCACCTCGAACTGCATCGGCTCGATCTGCAGCACCCAGTTGATCTCCGCACTCGGCCGCACGGTGCGCATCTCATCCGCACCGAGCAATGTGAATCTGCCGCTGTACGATCGTGGATCACTCAATGAAGGCCCCTGAATATTCAGCGAAGATTCCCAGTATCCCTCCCGACTGCTCGGCTTCCAGTCGTTGACCAGCGTCAACTGGAAGCGCGGCTGTCCGTCGACGTGAATCGGCTCCGCACGCAGCCGCACTGCCTCCGGGCTGTCGAAGCGCACTTGCAGCGGCACCGTAGTCGAGAACTGCCGGCCCTGCCCGAGCGGCGCGATCACCGTTCCCAGATCCAGATTGCTGCCGGCCTGCACCGTCACCGGGCGCACGTCCAGCGTCAGCTTCAATGGCACAGGTGCCTCCACACCATCCACCCCGACGACCTTGAACACGACTTCGCCCTCGTAACGATCCGCCGGCAGCCCGGCGTTCACCGTGGCACGGAGCGTCACCTGCCGTTCGGCACCAGGATCGAGCACGACCTGCTTGCCTTCTTCGAAGGTGATCTGCACGTCACCCGTCTGCATGAGGTCCGTGCCGCTTTCTGCGCCGCGCAGCGTCGTCTCGAGGATCTGCAGCTCGCCGCCCAGCTGCGACAGGCCGGAACGAAGTGTGGCGGTAAATGTCTTTTCACCGCCAGCCGGCAACAGCAGCTCTTTCGGCATCCCACTCAGCTCCACGAATGCCGGAGTCTCGAACGGCACGCGCAGCGCATCGCCGAAGATTCCCTGCTTATTTTCTGCCGCGATCAGAAATACGACTTCGTAGTTACGCCCCGGCTGCGGCACGAAGCCCGCTTCATCGATCGAGCACGATGCCTTGACGTCATCGCACAACAGCTTCAGATCGGTCGACTCTGCTTTGCCCGATGTGCGATCCAATACAAAGGCATACGAGCCCTTGCGCAGGATGCGGACTGGATCCGATGTCTCGAACTGCGCTGCGAGTGAACAGTTTTCGTCGACGACGCACTTTGCCTCGCCGATCAGACTCAGGCGCGGCAGCCCTTCGACCTCGGTCAGATCGTAGCGCCGCTGAATATGCAACGGCACGTCCGTATCGCCGACCTTGAGGTTCGTCGCCCCGACAGCCGCTTCATTCCATGCGAGCCCATTCGGCAGCAGTGCCATCGGGGAACCGTTGACGTAGAGACGCTGCTCGGCCGGAGCTCCGATCGCCCGCCCGAGCACGATCGGCTTCGATCCTGTCGGGATGCGCCGCGTCTGGCCATATTCGTTCAGGTCGGCCGAGGGCGGAAACACCATGTCGACGTACGTCGCTGCCTGCACCACGAAGAATGCATTCGGATCGGTGGATGCGCCGACTACCGTGCCGCCCGCTGCGGTCGAGTCTGTAGCCAATACGTCGACGTTCGCATCATTAAGAATGGACTCGGACGCAGGTGCGCCGGTCGCAGCGAGCGCATTCGCCGACGACTTCTCGGCCACCAGCATGATCTGCTGAGCACTCTGCCACGACTCGACCTCGAGGTCGAGTCGGCCGCCGAGCTCCTCACGCGTCACCACAAACGCGTTGGGCTTCACCTCGCGCACGATTTCGCTGAACCGCAGCGTCAGTTGGGAGGCCGACTCCGCAGTTTTGATCGAGCCCATTTCGGCGAGCGTCGATGAATTTCCCTGGCAGCGACCGGATGCGCTGGCAGTCGTCAGCGCAACCGGATAGACCACCGCACGCCCCGTCAGGCTGCGCATCGTCACCTTTACCTTTTCGAGCTGCGCAGTCGGATCCGGATCAGGGTTGCCGTCTGTGAGAAAAATGATGTAGCGCGCCCGCTGTGGGTCGTTATCGAGTTGTCCGGCGGCCATTTCCAACGCCGCTGCGATGTTCGTCTTGCCATCCGGGTTCGGCATCGTCAGCGAATCGATCAGGCCGCGACGTTCGCTGAGCGCACCCACGACCGTCAACGGCGTCTTCACCGTCGCTTCGCTGTTGAATTCGACGACTGCCACTCGATCACCAGGCTCCAGCATTGCCACAGCCAGCCGGGCCGCGCTATAGCGCAGCCCGTTCATGTCGCACTCGCCCTTGCCTGCGCCCATGCTGCCCGAGTTGTCCAGCACCAGCACCAAATCGACCGGAGCCCGGCTCGGCGCACCGGCCATAGCGACCTCACGCTTTGGCATGATCGCCGCCATAGCGAGCAAGCATGCCAAAATCGCCAGGGCGAACCCCCGAACAGCAATGTGTTTGTGTGTCGAATTCATTCGTCGCATCTGTATATTCCGCTTGCACGGTCCGAGTGTGCACCGTAAAGCTTCGACAGTATGCCACGCTTGCACTACGCAATTTCGTAGACTTTTTCGCCCCCCTCACCACGCACTCCGCCCATTCCACGCGTGGCCGCCCGGCGTCACGTCGTGCACCAGCGCGCCATCTGCGCCCAGCGCCGCGTACGCGCGACGCGTCAGCGCCACCTGCTCGAACACGTTCGCCAGCCCGCGCCGCCCGTTCAGTGGATCTTCCGCCGCCGTCTCGATCACCAGCGGCCGCGGCGCCACCAGCCCGCCCACGTCCCCGATGTCCGCCGTCTCCCACATCCCCGGCACGTAGTTGCACGCGCAGTTGTTCGATCCCTCCAGCAGCGTGTCCTCCACTCCATAGAAGTAGCCGCTGCACACGACGCGCTTCACTCGCTCGTCCAGCGCCGCCAGATACAGGGCCTGCATCCCCCCGCCTGAAAATCCGAGCACCCCGACGTCACCGGCGCGCACCTCCGCCCGCGTCTCGATGTAATCCAGCAGCCGCATCAAATCCCACACCATCATCCCCAGCACCGTCAGCCCCAGCGGCAGCGCCATGTGCGCCAGCTGCTGGCACGACGACGCCAGCACCTGCTCCGGCCCGGCCGAATACGTCTCGCGCCGCTCGCCGAAGCCCCGCGCATCCGGACAAAACGCCACGTAGCCGCGCCGCACCGCCTGCACGCCGTAGTCGTAGTGGTAGAAATCGATCTTCTCCGCCACCCGCGCATCGTCGCGCACGCCGGCCACCGCCGCCTTGCCGCCGCCCGCATGCCCGTGCGCGGCGATCACCGCCGGCGCCGGCGCCGCCAGCCCTTTCGGCACCAGCACATACAACGGCATCGTCACTCCCGGCTCGACGTCGATCTCCACCCGCTCACGCACGTAGTCGCCACAATCGACGACCTCGGTCACCCGCGGCCGCGCCTCCACCCGCTCGAATCGCTCGATGCCCAGCACATCCGCCACGCGCAATCGCAGTACGCGCTGCCATCGCTCCACATCGTCCGGCCCGACGCCCTCCGGCAACCGCAGTCGCGCCACATTGCGAAA
>JBIIIA010000359.1:0-3830 GCA_044235195.1 Thermoflexales bacterium | reverse complement strand
GCTCGGCGTCGAAATGCACTACGGCGCGCCGGTGCGGCGAATCGTGGTGCGCGACGAACGCGCCGTCGGCATCGAAATGGCCGACGGCCGCGAAGTGCGCGCCGACGCCGTCCTGGTCAACGCCGATTACTCGCATGCGCGCGTGCGCTTCCTGAATGCGTCGCCGCCGACGAAGCTCGAACCGTCGTGCAGCGGCTTCGTGCTGCTGCTGGGCGTGCGCGGCGAATATCCACGCCTGGCGCATCACAATATTTTCTTCAACGACGACTATCGACGCGAGTTCGACGACATTTTCGAGCGACGCGTGCCGTGCGACGATCCCACGCTGTATGTGTGCGTCACGAGCAAGACCGATCCGCAGCATGCGCCCCCGGGATGCGAAAACTGGTTCGTGCTGGTCAACGCACCGTATCTGAGCGAAGCATGGGACTGGCAGATTCACGCCGCCGGATACGCCGCACGCATCCGCGCGCTGCTGGCGCGCCATGCCGGGCTCGCACCGGAACACGTCGTCTACGAAAAAATTCTCACGCCGGCCGATCTGCAGCAGATCTACGGCGGCAACCGCGGCGCGATCTACGGCTACTCGTCGAACGGCATGGCCGCGGCCTTCCTGCGCCCCGACAACCGCGACGCCGAAATCCGCGGCCTGTACTACGCCGGCGGCAGCACGCACCCCGGCGGCGGCGTGCCGCTCGTCACGCTGTCCGGCAAAGCGGCAGCGGAATGCCTCCTCGAAGACCGAGAGCGTCACGTGCTACAGTACGCCGCATGACTCCCGCATCCAATCGCTACGAGACCATGCGTTACAACCGCTGCGGACGCAGCGGCATCCGTCTCCCGGCTATTTCGCTGGGCCTGTGGCACAACTTCGGCGACGTCGACGTCTACGAAAACAGCCGCGCCATGGTGCGGCGCGCGTTCGACGTGGGCATCACGCATTTCGACCTCGCCAACAACTACGGGCCGCCGCCCGGCAGCGCCGAGGAAACGTTCGGCCGCGTCCTCAAGCAGGACCTCGCCGCCTGGCGCGATGAAATGATCATCTCGACCAAAGCCGGCTACTACATGTGGCCCGGCCCGTACGGCGAATGGGGCTCGCGCAAATATCTGATCGCCAGCCTCGACCAGAGCCTCAAGCGCATGGGGCTGGAATACGTCGACATTTTCTATCACCATCGCCCCGACCCGGACACGCCGCTCGAGGAGACGATGCAGGCGCTCGACTACGCCGTGCGCAGCGGGCGCGCGCTGTACGTCGGCATCTCGAGCTACAAGCCGGCCGAAGCCAAGCGCGCCGCGGAAATTCTGCGCAGCCTCGGCACGCCGCTGCTGATTCACCAGCCGGTCTACAACATGTTCAACCGCTGGATCGAACCCGAGCTGCTCGACGTGCTCGAGGAAGTCGGCGCCGGCTGCATCCCGTTCTCTCCGCTGGCCCAGGGCCTGCTGACGAACCGCTACCTCGGCGGCATCGCCGCCGGCAGCCGCGCCAGCAAGCCGCACGGCTTCCTCAAGCCCGCCGGCATCACCGACGACAAACTCACCCGCGTGCAGGCGCTCAACGAACTCGCCCAGCAGCGCGGCCAGACGCTCGCGCAGATGGCCCTCGCCTGGGTCCTGCGCGACGGACGCGTCACTTCCGCCCTCATCGGCGCCAGCAGCGCCCAGCAAATCGACGACTGCGTCGCCGCCACGCAGAACCTCGCCTTCTCCGCCGAAGAGCTGGCGAAGATCGACGCGATTTTGGCGTAGCACGCGCTGATAGTGATAGTGGATAGTCGATGGTGATAGTGGGCAATCCACTATCCACTATCCACTATCTACTATCACTATCCACTATCCGCTATCTCCCCATGCTCCCCCCCGATTCCTTCAAACAAATCATGCGCCGCTGGGCGGCGACGGTGAACGTCATCACCACGCGCTCCGACGACATGATCTACGGCCTGACCGCCACCGCCTTCTCGTCGCTCTCCGCCGAGCCGCCGCTGGTCTTCGTGTGCGTCAACCGCAAGGGACGCACGCATCCGCTGATCGAGAACAGCGGCATCTTCTGCGTGAATTTCCTCTCGCCGGACATGAAGCACGTCTCCGATCGCTTCGCCGGCCGCATACCCGACGAAGAACGCTTCAAGGACCTGGCCTTCCGCAGCGAAGCCACCGGCGCGCCGGTGCTGAACGACGCCGTCGCCTTCCTCGACTGCACCGTGCACGAGATGTTCGCCGCCGGTGATCACACGATCTTCGTCGGCCTGGTGCAGGCCGGCGACGTGCAGAAGCCCGACGCCGCGCCGCTGCTGTACTTCAACGGCAAATACCGCGCGCTGGGGGACGAAGTCGCATGAGCTTGTCCGCCATCGCCGCCGCCTTCGCGCGCGCGCGCGCAGAGAAGCGCGCAGCGCTCATGCCGTACTGGTCGCTCGGCTTCCCCGACGCCGACACGTCCGTGCGCGTCGTCGAAGCGCTCGCCCGCGCCGGCGCCGACATGGTCGAGCTCGGCGTGCCGTTCAGCGACCCGCTCGCCGACGGGCCGGTCATTCAGCGCGCCAATCAGATCGCCCTGGATCGCGGCATCACCGTCGAGAAATGCCTCGAGCTCACGCAGCGCATCCGCGCCGCCGGCGTGTCGATCCCGCTGATGGCCATGGGCTATCTGAATCCGATCATGGCGTTCGGCGAAGAACGCTACGTCGACGCCTGGCGCGCCGCCGGCGCCGACGGCCTGATCGTGCCCGACCTGCCGCCGGAGGAAAGTGAAACGCTCGCCGCAGCCTGCGCCGCGCACGACATGGCGCTGATTCAGTTCACCGCCCCGACCAGCACCGAACGCCGCATTCGCCAGGCCGTCGAACGCGCCACCGGCTTCATCTACTCCGTTTCGGTCGCCGGCACCACCGGCGCGCGCGGCGCTCTGCCCGCCAACCTGAGCGAGTACATCGGCCGCGTCAAAGCCGCGGCCGGTGACAAGCCCGTCGCCGTCGGCTTCGGCATCAGCGCGGCCGAACACGTCCGCCAGGTCGGCGCCATCGCCGACGGCGCCATCGTCGGCGCCGCCCTCATCCGCGCCGCCGGCGACGCCGCCGACCCGGCGCAGGCCGCGTACGAATTCGTGCGCGGGCTGAGAGGGGAATAGGGGAGAGGAGAGAGGGGAGAGGAGAGAGGGGAGAGGAGTGAGGGGAGAGGAAAGAGGAAAGAGGAGTGAGGACGTTGACGGACAAAAGAGATGCTCAGGCGCAGCGGCCCAAAAAGAAAGGCCAGCTGCCGACCAAAATTTGTCCGATCTGCAGCCGGCCTTTCGAATGGCGCAAGAAATGGGCGCGGGACTGGGATTCGGTGACGTACTGTTCCGAGCGCTGCCGAAGACAACGGACGTAAGAGGAAAGAGGGGAGAGGAGTGAGAAAAGAGTGGTTTGCATCCACAGTTTTCTTCTCTCTTTCCTCACTCCTCTTCCCTCTTTCCTCTCTTCCCCTCTCCCTCACTTCCCCACCGTAAACACCGCCCCCTCCGATGCGCCGAACACTTCGGGGAAGTACTGCTGCTCGGCGGCGGTCGGCATGACCTTGAACTCGCCGGCGATCGACGGGCGCACGAGATAGGTGTACTCGTACGAGCCGGCGGGCAGGTACGTGGCGAAGAACGCCACGGCATCGTCGCGCACATCGGTGCGTGAGAACCACCACCAGCCCCAGCCCCACGGGCCGCCGAAGCGCGCGTCGTCCGCGACGGCGCTCTGCGACGCGCTCGTGCGCAGCGAAGTGTCGATGGCCTCGACGCCGGCCGGCAGCGGATCGCGCACGCGCAGGTAGTACAGATCCTGCGACGCCAC
>JBIIIA010000358.1:0-3845 GCA_044235195.1 Thermoflexales bacterium | reverse complement strand
CCAGGCCGTGGCAAGCCACGTTTTGCCGAAGCCGGCCGGCGCCGTGACTTGGATCAGCCGCAGATGTCGCCAAGCCGCGAGCTGATCGAGCAGCCGGGGGCGCGGAATGGCGCTCGGGTGCAGGACAGGGACGAAATGTCGCATGGCTGACGGGAGGTATTTTAGTGGATTCGACGGGGGTGCGGCGTGGCGGGGGTGCATCCGCCGTTTGGGGCGAACCTTTCCGCCGGCAGAGAGATCCCTCCGCTTTGCCGGGTACGCCCAGAGATCGGTACGTCCAAGCCGGCAAAGCGTTCGGGATGACGGTCCGAGGGACGTACCACCCTGTCCACGATTGTCGTTCCCTCTCTCGGAGCGTCATCCCGAACGTCTTGCTCCGTCCGTGCAGACGTTGCCACGAACGAGCCAGGGCAAGACGGAGGGATCTCTCTTCGTGTTGCATCGTCGATGATTCGAAATTTCGCCCCTTTTGGCGGATGCACCCGCGCAGCGGCGTGGCGAACGATGCCCCCATGCTCCCCCCGAGCGCCACCCCCCCACAAACACCCCCAAAAAAACCCCCAACGGCATGCTGGATTTCGGTCGTGCGGATCGCTACCGTATCACAACGCGCACTGCGTGCGCATGTGTACGACGAAGACTCACACTGGAGAAACCAAATCTATGCAGCAGAGACAACCACGCAATGTAATTCGATGGATGATGGCAGCAGCAATGCTGGCCGTTTCGTGCGCCAGCACGCCGGCGCGGGCGGCAGCGCCTGCGCAGGAGGCGCGGCCGGCCACAGCTTCGGTTGTGACGAGGGCAAAAGTCAAGTCGCTGAGCAAGGGAAGTTACTACACAACGAATCAATGCGCCGTACTGATGGACGGGCAGGTGATGTGCTGGGGTAGTAACAGTAAAAACGAACTGTCGAGCGTCACTGGCATAGTGTCGGTGCCGTTGACGATGACCGGTGTTTCGGATGCGGTCGACGTCACGGGCGGTGACGGAAATTGGTGTGTTCTCCATGCCGATCAAACGATGAGCTGTGTAGGAAACAATAGCAACGGGCGACTGGGCAACGGAACAGCAACGCATACGACATCACTGTCGCCCGTCGTCGAGTATCTGGGCGGGCCGCCGATGGGTGGGATTCAGCAGATTTCGACGGGCCCTGAGCACCGATGCGCCGTGATGAATGACGGAGCCGTGCGTTGCTGGGGCAAGGGCCAGAACAGCAGACTGGGCAATGGCGGGAGTAATAGCTACGTCCCGGTGACGGTGACGGGCATCATCAGCGCTGTGCATGCGTCAACGACGGACCAAGCCTCGTGCGCAGTGCTGGCGGATGGGAATGTTCAGTGCTGGGGATATTCGACACACCTTGGCGCCGGCGCCGTGGCCGATACGGCTGTACCGCAGACGGTGCTGGTGGAGGCGGGCGGCGCTGTGTTGAGCGATGTCGTCGAGCTGTTCGGAAGTTATCAGCATACATGTGCTCGAACCTCATCCGGGCAACAGTATTGCTGGGGCACGTCCGGGAGCAAGGACTGGTCTGGCAATGGGAAGGTCGACGCCAGCTACCCGAAGCGGGCGCAGCGCATCGAGGATCAGGTCGCGCTGACGACGGTGAAGGACATTGCCGTGGTCGACTATGGTGCTTGTGCTGCGCTGGAAGATGGCACGGTGCGCTGCTGGGGATCCAATTACGACGGCGAGGTCGGAGTTGGGGATAAGGCCTCTTATACCCGTGCGGTGACGGTGACGGTGGACACGGGCGGCGTGCTGACGGACGTAGTCAACCTTGGGAACGCTGGCAGCAGTGTCTGTGCGCTCACGGGCGCCGGCAATGTGTATTGCTGGGGTAACGGCGGCGATGGCACGCTGGGCAACGGCAGTCTGACGGACAGCACGCAGGCCACGCTGGTGATCGTGCCGCCGTCGGATGACGCGGCGCTGGGCGGCCTGACGATCGACCCGGGCACGCTGGCGCCGGCGTTTGTGAGCAACACGCTGGCCTACGCCGCGACGGTGGTGAATGCCGTGACGAGCACGCTGGTGACGCCGACGCTGAGCGATCCGAACGCGACGTACACGATCACCGGGTCGCCCGGGGCGTGCACGCCGGCGACGTCGCCGGCGACGTGCGCGCTGTCTGAAGGCGTGAACACCATCACGGTGACGGTGACGGCCGAAGACGGCGTGACGACGCAGAACTACGTGCTCACGATCACGCGCCTGGGGCTGCCGGTCGTGACGGTGGCGAAGGTCAAGTCGCTGAGCAGAAGTGTGTATTCCGCGGCCGACCAATGCGCGATCCTGACGGACGGGCAGGTGCTGTGCTGGGGTGAAAACAACTTCAACGACTATAGCAATACCAGCAATCAGACGCTGCCGGTGACGTTGACCGGCGTCACGGACGCGGTGGATATCACGGGCGGCGACAATCGCATCTGCGTTCTCCATGCCGATGAAACGGTGAGCTGTATCGGATCGAACTACGGCACATTCGGTGATGGAACGACCAATGATGCAGCGACGCCGGTGTATGTCGCTGAGTACGCGGGCGGCCCACCGATGCGCGGGATCCGCCAGATATTCAACAGTGGTGAGCATGCCTGTGCCGTGATGACCAACGGAACGGTGCGCTGCTGGGGCGACAAATACGACGGCCAGCTCGGCAACGGCATGATGAATCGAAGCCTGGTTCCGGTGACGGTGACGGGCATCACCAGCGCGGTGCAGGTGGCGTTGACGTACAACGGATCGTGTGCGCTACTGGCGAATGGAAATGTCCAGTGCTGGGGGCATACGGGCTTCTTCGGCGGCATCGGCGCAAGGAAAGACTATTCGGTGCCGGTGACGGTGCTGGCGTCGGCGGGCGGCGCTCCGCTGGGTGGCATCGTCGAGCTGCGAAGCAGTGCGAATTACATGTGCGGCCGCAGCGCGGCTGGGGAACAGTATTGCTGGGAGGCATTTGGCAATTCCACCTACTATTTTGCCGGCAATGGGACGGACACGAACGCGGCCGCAGCGTACCCGGTGCGTGCGCAGCGCATCGAGGACCAGGCGAACCTGAGCGGGGTGGCGCATGTGGCGCCGAGCGACCGGGTCAACTGCGCGGTCATGACGGACGGCACGGTGCGCTGCTGGGGCCTGAATCAATACGGTGCGGTCGGTGTGGGTGATACGGCCAACTACTCCCGTGCGGTGACGGTGACGCTGGACACGGGCGGCGTGCTGACGGGCGTGGTCGACATGGGCTATGGTTCGTACACCGTCTGCGCGCTGACGAGCATCGGGAATGTGTACTGCTGGGGCAGAGGCACCAAAGGAGAGATCGGCAACGGCCTGAAGGCGAACAGCCTGCGAGCCACGCTGGTGATCGTGCCGCCGACGCCGTCGACGGACGCGGCCCTGGGCGGCCTGACGATCGACCCGGGCACGCTGGCGCCGGCGTTCGTGTCGACGACGCTGCCGTATACGGCGGCGGTGGCGAATGCCGTCACGAGCACGCTGGTGACGCCGACGCTGCACGACCCGAACGCGACGTACACGATCACCGGTTCGCCCGGGGCGTGCGCGCCGGCGACGTCGCCGGCGACGTGCGCGCTGTCGGTGGGCGTGAACACCATCACTATCACTATTACTGCTCCGGACGGCAGCGTGTCGGAGTACACGATTGAAATCGTGCGGGCGGCGGGCGGCGACGCATCGAGCGACGCGTCGCTGGGCGGCCTGGCGATCGACCCGGGCACGCTGACGCCGGCGTTCGTGAGCAGCACGACGGACTACGACGCATCGGTGGCGAACGACGTGGCCAGCACGCTGGTGACGCCGACGCCGAGCGATCCGGCGGCGAC
>JBIIIA010000357.1:0-3851 GCA_044235195.1 Thermoflexales bacterium | reverse complement strand
CAATAGCCGATAGCGGATAGTCGATAGCAACTGCATCCACTATCCACTATCCACTATCACTCCCCTACCATTCCACCAGCCTCATGACCTCTTCCCGCGTCGGCATGTTGCGACCGGTGCCGATTTTCTGCACCTTGGCAGCGCCGACGGCGTTGGCGAAGCGCGCCGCGGCGATCACGTCGCCGTGGCGCAGCAGGTCGTAGAGGAAGCCGGCGGCGAACGAGTCGCCGGCGCCGGCGGTGTCGCGCGCGTCGACCTTGAGGCCGGCGATGTCCACGCGCGGGCCGTCGCCGATGTAGCAGGAACAGCCGTGCGCGCCGCGCTTGATGATGACGTCGCGCGCGCCCTGCGCCTGCAGCCAGCGCGCTGCGGCGTCGGCGTCGGCGGCCCGGCTGAACGTGATCGCCTCGTCTTCGGTCAGCAGGCAGGCGCGCGAGTTGGCCAGCACCGTCAGCGCCTTGTCGCGCACCACCGCGTCGGAGACGATCGGCCCGAGGTCGCAGTAGACCGGCACGCCGGCGGCGACGGCAATTTCCAGCGCCGGGACGGCCTGGTCTCCCACGCGCGGCTCGTGCAGCGCGTAGCCCGGGACGAAGAAGGCTGCGGCGCCCTCGATCAGCGCACGCTCGGCCGGCCCGAGGCGCAGCTCTTCGCCGAAGCCTTCGTGCACGAGAAACACGTGCTCGCCGGCGTCGTCGATGATGACCAGGACGGACATGTTCACCGAGCCGGCGCCGCGCTGAATGCACGAGACGTCCACGCCTTCGTCGCGCAGGATCTGGTACACCTGTTCGCCGTTGGCGTCCACGCCGATGGTGCCCAGCGCCGCCGCGTGCGCGCCCAGCCGCGCCGCCGTCAGCAGCGAATTGCCGGCCCCGCCCGGCTCGATCGTGATCGCGCGGATGTTCTGCACACGGTTGGCTTCGATGGGCAGCCGCTCGACGCGCATGACGACGTCCGTGACGAGGTCGCCGAAAAATACGATGGGAGCCATTTAGTTCAGGTTGTAATGCGGCAGCAGCGCGCCCGGCTCGATCTTCTCGTTCGGCCGCTGGTAGCGATTGTCGGTCGACAGGCGCAGGCGGTCGCCGCTCAGGTTCGGATTGGCCTTGTGCACGGTGTACGCGTGGAAGAACAGCGCGTCGCCCGGCTGGAAGTGCGTCGTGTGCCACACCGGCGCGTCCGGCAGCGCCAGCTCGTCGACGTCGACCCCGCGGCCGCCCACCGCTCCGGCGCTCACTTTGTCGTGCTCGCGGAAGCCCAGCCGATGCGAACCCGGCCACACCGACAGCCCGCCCAGCTCCATCGGGATTTCACCCAGCGGCACCCAGCACGAGTACGTCTCGACCGCGCCGCGAATATAAAAATGATCCTGGTGCGCCGGCGTGGTCGCCACTTCGAAATTCGGGAACGTGATGCGCCCGATGCGCCGCGGATGCACCAGCGGAACCGGATGATCCAGCAGCTTGGCCGCCACGCTCATCAGGTTCGGGTGCTCGGGCAGCGCATGGAATTCGGCATCCTTCAGCACTTTGCGATACACCGCGAAATAGTCCTGCTTGCCCTCGGTCGTCGGCGGATAGTTCAGGTTGGCGTAGCCGTCCGCGCGCGCGCGCGCCTCGTCCAGCCAGCCGGCTTCGGCGCAGAATCCCAGAACGGTGTCGCGCACGCGCTGCACGACGTCCTTCGGCACCGCGCCGCGCACGAAGACATACCCGTGGCGAAACATGCGGCCACGCAGCGTGGTGGCCTTGTCGTCGAGCTTCGATTCGAGAAAGGGCAGAACGGAAGTTGTGGTCATCGACGCGCAATTATGCGGCAGGCGTCGGCCGGTTACAAGTCGGCTAGCGCCGCTCGATCACCGCGCCGATCCCGCGCAGCTTGGCCTCGAAATTTTCGTAGCCGCGGTCGATCTGCTGAATGTTCGAGATGACGCTCTCGCCTTCGGCCGCCAGCGCCGCGATCACCAGCGCCACGCCGGCGCGGATGTCCGGGCTCTGCACCAGCCCGCCGCGCAGCCGGCTCGGCCCGCTCACCACGCAGCGATGCGGGTCGCACACGATGATGCGCGCGCCCATCGCGATCAGCTTGTCCACGAAATACAGCCGGCTCTCGAACAGCTTCTCGTGGATCAGCACCGTGCCCACCGCCTGCGTGGCGGCCACGATGGTCGGGCTCATGGCGTCGGCCGGAAATCCCGGCCAGATTCCGTCGTCGATCTTGGTGATGCCGCCGTCGTACTCGGACTCCACGCGCAGATCCTGGTTGCCGGGCACGTACACGTCGCGGCCGCGCGTTTCGAACTGAATGCCCAGCCGCCGCAGGTACAGGCGCGTCATGCCGAGGTTCTCCGGCCCGGCGTTGCGAATCCACAGGCCGCCGTCGCCGCCGCACACCGCACCCAGCACGATGAAGCTGGTGACCTCGATGTTGTCCGCACCGACGGTGAATTCGGCGCCGCCGAGCTGCTCGGCGCCGTAGATCGTCAGCGTGTTGGAGCCGATGCCCTCGATGCGCAGCCCCATCTGCATCAGCATGCGGCACAAGTCCTGCACGTGCGGCTCGCTCGCCGCGTTGCGCAGCACGGTCGTCCCCCGCGCCAGCGACGCCGCCATGATCGCATTTTCCGTGCCGGTCACGCTGGCTTCGTCCAGCAGGATGTCCGCGCCTTGCAGGCCGTCGCTGGACAAGCTGAAATGGCGCGGCGTGGTTTCGATGCGCGCCCCGAGCGCCTCGAACGCCAGGAAATGCGTGTCCAGCCGCCGCCGCCCGATCACGTCACCGCCCGGCGGCGGCAGCGTCACGCCGCCGCAACGCGCCAGCATCGGGCCGGCCAGCAGAATCGAGGCGCGAATTTCCCGCGACAGCCGCGGATCGATGTCGCATGCCGACAGCCCGGACGCGTCGACGCGCAGCGTGTTCACCGCCGTCCACTGCGTCGTCACGCCGAGCGTGTGCAGCAGATCGACCATCATGTGCACGTCGCGGATGCGCGGCACGTTGTGCAGAATCACCGGCTTCGACGCGAGCAGCGTCGCCGCCAGCAGCGGCAGCGCCGCGTTCTTGTTGCCCGCGGCCGTCACCTCGCCGGACAGGCGTTCCCCACCCTGGATGTGGTACTCCGCCAAGATCTACTCGTCCTCCATCATGTCGCGCACCACGTCGCTCATCGAGAGCACGCCGACGGCGCTGCACGGATCATCGGAACTGACCACGATGATGCGATGCACATGATTGGCCACCAGCACTTTGGTCGCCTCGTCCAAGTCAGTGTCCGGTGCCACGGTCAGCACCTTGCGCGTCATGATCTCGGACACCGGCTTGTGCGACCACGTGTCCGGATGCTGCAGCGACGCGTTCACCAGATCGGTCTGCGACACGATGCCGCACAACGAACACTGCGCATCGGTCACCACGATCGAACGAATCGTGTTGTCGACCATGATGCGCAGTGCATCACGCAGCGTCGTCCGTTCGTCGCAGGCCACTACACCCGCATGCATTACATCCCGCACCAGTCTCGCCATTGGAACCTCCGTTCAGAGTATTGTAACGACGGACGCCCCATTTTCGATGACGACTGCCCACCGGGTGCATCCGCCGTTTGGGGCGTCTGTCTCACGCCTCACCCCCGAAATTGCCGCCACGCTTCCCCCTCTTCGCCGAAATTTCGCGTCGCCGGCAAAAGTGCTGCTCGGTCAGTGCTGAAGCGAAATTGAGGGGGAGAGGGGGTCAGGGGGTGAGGCGTAGGCGAAAATCAAAACTCGCGCCTTTTGGCGGATGCACCCTCACCACACACCTTCGGCACGAAGGGAAAAAGAAAGAGGGAAGAGGAGTGGGGTAACGCTGGG
>JBIIIA010000356.1:0-3867 GCA_044235195.1 Thermoflexales bacterium | reverse complement strand
ACGAGATTGCCGTCCTTGTCGAACACGTCCTCGCGCAGCGTGCGGCCCTCGGTCAGCTCGATCTTATTGTCGACCGACTTGGCCACCTTGCGATACGGCGTCTCGAGGAAGCCGTAGGCATTCACGCGCGCGTACGTCGCCAGGCGGCCGATCAGACCGATGTTCGGGCCTTCCGGCGTCTCGATCGGGCAGATGCGCCCGTAGTGGCTGTGGTGCACGTCGCGCACGTCGAAGCCGGCGCGCTCGCGGCGCAGACCGCCCGGGCCGAGCGCCGACAACGTGCGCTTCGACGTCAGCTCCGAGAGCGGATTCGTCTGCTCCATGAACTGCGACAGCTGCGACGAACCGAAGAATTCGCGCACGGCGGCCACCACCGGGCGAATATTGATCAGGTTCACCGGCGAAGGCGAGTCGTTGTCCGGCATGGACATGCGCTCCTTCACCATGCGCTCCATGCGGCGCAGGCCGACGCGCAGCTTGTTCTGGATCAGCTCGCCGTTCGTCTTCACGCGGCGATTGCCGAGGTGGTCGACGTCGTCCGCACCGAGCACGGCGTTGTTGATGCGGATCATGTGCTTGAGCAGCTGCACGATGTCGCGCTTGGTGATCGTGCGATGCGTCCGCGGAATGGTGCCGTCGCCGTCGAGGCGCTGGTTCAGCTTATAGCGGCCGACGCGCTCGAGGTCGTAGCGGCGCTGGTCGAACAGCTGCTGCTGCATGAACTCACGCGCATTGTCGAGCGTCGGCGGGTCGCCCGGGCGCACGCGCTTGAAGAACTCGACGAGCGCTTCCTGCGCAATCGGGCGCGAAGGCTTGTGCGCCCACTCCGGCTCCTGCTTGAACGTCGCCTCGATGTACGGATGATCCGGGTTGTTGTCGACGTCGGCGAACAGCGCGCGGATTTCGTCGTCCGTGCCCTTCTGCAGAATGTCGCTCGTCACGCCGTCGTCCACCGCCGCCAGCGCGCGCAGCAGGATCGTCACCGGGATGGTGCGCTTGCGGTTGAACTTCAGGACGATGTAGTCGCTCTTGCGCGTCTCGAATTCCATCCACGCGCCGCGGTCCGGAATCAGCTTGGCCTGGCCGAGCGGGCGGTTGCTGCTGGGATCTTCCTCGGCGCTGAAGTACACGCCCGGCGAGCGAATCAGCTGCGACACCACCACGCGCTCGGTGCCGTTGATGATGAACGTGCCGTTGTCCGTCATCAGCGGAAATTCACCGAAATAAATCGTGTCGACCTTGTGCTCGTCGGTCTTGCGGTTGTGCAGCGCCACCTTCGCATACAGCGGCGCTCCATACGTCAGGTCGCGCTCGACGCACTCGTCGATGCTGACCTTCGGCTCCTCGAACCAATACGTCAGGCCGTACTCGCGCGCCTGCTTGTAATTGCCCGGGAAATAAATCGCCATCTCGCCGTTGAAGCTCTCGATCGGCGAAATCTCTTCGAACAATTCGCGCAGAAGCTCGTTCTGGAACAACTTGAACGACTCGATCTGAACTTCGATCAGCTTGGGGATCAGCTTGATGTTCGCGGTTCTGGCGTACGACTTCGTGGCGCGGTTCAGGGTCATCAATCCACCTTCCTAAGAATGCCGCATGTCGCGGATGCCCACAGCGGGCGCGCTTTCGTCAGAGACGGCTGAAAGGCGGCCAGGATCCGCCTGGTCGCCTGAAAGAGGCAGTCCGTCACTTTGCGTATAACCGTGCAAGTATAGCGCACTTCAGAAGTGCATCCGGGGGCGGAGGTGATTTTTCGACCGCCGTCGGCCGTCTGCTGTCCGGAAGCGCCCGAACTCCGACGCACCGCATCAGCTTTCGCCGTCCACTCGCACCCATGTCGCCCGGCCGCCGCTGAGATCGGCCATCGCGCGCTGCGCAGCAGCGATGTGTTCGACGGGAAACGTGACGGTCAGCAGCACTTCGCCCCCGAATTCCTCGGCGTCGATCGTCCCATGGTGCGCGTGCAGCAGCAGCCGCGCCCGCTCGTACAGCGGATACGGCGTCTCCAGCAGAAATGTGCGCGTCTCGATCCGCTCCGCCCGCGGCAGCGCGTCGAGCGCGTCCTTCACCGCCCCGCCGAATGCGCGCACCAGGCCGCCGGTCCCCAGCTTCGTCCCGCCGAACCAGCGCGACACCACGGCCGCCACATCCCCCAGCCCACTGCCCTGCAGCACCGCCAGCATCGGCCGCCCAGCCGTCCCGCTCGGCTCGCCGCCGTCGTTGCAGCCGTCGATCACGCTCGCACCGTAGCCCACCCGATACGCATACGCGTGGGAACTGGCGTCCGCCAGCTCGTCCTTCACCCGCCGCACGAAGGCCGTCGCCGCCTCGACCGTGCGCACTTCCGCCACGGTGCACAAAAATCGCGAATTGACCACCAGCGTCTCGGCGCGAAATTCTCCCTTCGGTATCGGATATCGTCCCGACATGCCGTCAAGTGTAGCGAACCCGCCATGCAGATTCCCCAGCCGCGCACGACTATTTCTTCGACAGTCGAAGACTGCACGCGCAACAGGCAAAAAGAAAGGGCCGCTGTGCTGAGAAGTGTATCTGACAAGCAATCCGCGAGGGGGGGAGGGATCAGGACCACCCACCAAATACACGTCTCAGCACAGCGGCCCTTTCGTATGATACATACTACGGGACTCGCCCGGGACTCGGAATTCGCTGCAGCCGAAAGTCGACCGCACAGTCTTCCGTATCCGCGTTCGCAGGCCAGCGCTGCAAACTGACACCAGAAACAATTGGCTGATCGAAAGATCGTAGTTTCTCAATGTCGCCTACTCGCCAGGCTACGATGTCCAGTATTCTATTCACATCCGCCGACAATGCAACTACATCGCCCGCATTTGACAAGTTGACAACGCCGGGCTCCCCGCCGTTTTCGACCGCAGCGGTGACCGGCAGCAGATCAGGCACGGCTTCGTCGTAGCCGGCGATTTCATAGTCCGGCGCGCGCCCATACCGCTCGCGAAATGCGATCGCATCCTGGGCAATGACGATCACCCCGCCGCCCGGCAGCATCGCCCCCGCCGGAAATTCGACCTGGCCGTCGCCGGGGCCGAACTCCGCCTCGGTGAACGCATCGCCCAGCCGCACTCCGCTCAGCGACGCCATGCCGTAGCCGGCATTGTAGATTTCGATCCACTCTCCACCCAGATCGGCGCCGATCGGGTCGATCATTAGCTCACTAATGAGCAAATGCGGTTCATAACGCGCCTCGTGCATGACCAGCGGAAGATGCGTCGACTGCACGCCGCGCCAGTCGGCCAGGAACGCCGCGCGCAGGAATCGATGCACTCCCGGAGCCAGAGCGGTAATGCTCATCTCGCGGTTCATCAGCGCGCTGGTCTCACTGCCGTTCCACGAGCCGAAATGCACGACGCGCGCCCCCCCGACGCGCAGCAGCAGCATTTTGTTGTGAACGCCCAGGCCGGTCGGGTTCGCCGTCATCGCCCGCAAATTCGGCAGTCCGAGTTCCTGCATCGCTGTGACGACGTCGGCATTGACGCCGCTGAGGTCGTAGCCGCCGTCGAGCATGATGCGCACGTCCGCGCCGCGCTCGGCGGCGTCGATCAGCGCCCGCAGACGAGGATTTTCCAACGGCGCAGCGCGGCTGCCCCAGGCGAGCGCCTCACGCAGCTGCTGCACGAGGATCTCGTCGCCCGGCCCGGCGCGCGCGATCCACTCCAGCACCCCGCCCGGCACGCTCAGGTGCCCCTCCGGCGACGTCGCCAGCACCGCCTCCACTCCCTCCGCCGCCACGCGCGCCGGCTCCCGCACCGTGTAGCTCACCCCGCCGCTCTCCCGCACCGGCTCATACCCCGCCGCCGCCGGCCCATACTCGCACCCCGCTTCCGCACACCA
>JBIIIA010000355.1:0-3870 GCA_044235195.1 Thermoflexales bacterium | reverse complement strand
GACCCGCTGCACCCGTACACCAAGGCGCTGCTGTCGGCGATTCCGATCCCGGACCCGACGGTGAAGCGCGAGCGCATGATTCTGCAGGGCGAAATTCCGTCGCCCGTGAATCCGCCGAAGGGCTGCCGCTTCCACCCGCGCTGCCCGTTCGCCATCGACAGATGCAAGGTCGAGGAGCCGCAGTTCAAGGAGCTGCGCCCCGGCCACTTCGCCGCGTGCCACGTGGCGGAGGACGAGGTGGGGAAGCGGTAGCGGAAGAGTGATAGCAGAAAGTGATAGTAGAGAGTGATAGCAGATAGTGGATAGTAGTCACTATCACTATCTACTATCACTATCTACTATCACTATCCACTATCACTCTCCAAGCCCGGCAAGAAAGCGCACGCTGGCTTCGATGCCCTTTTCGTAGCAGGCGACGCGGTACTTCTCGTTGGGGGAGTGAATGACGTCGTCGGGCATGCCGAAGCCGAGCAGGATGACGGGCTTCTGCAGGACGGCGAGGAAGTCGGCGACGACGGGGATGGAGCCGCCTTCGAGCTCGTAGTAGGGCGGGTTGCCGTAGGTGGCCTCGGCGGCTTCGGCGGCGGCGCGGAAGAGCGGCGACGAACGGTCGATCAGCGAGGCGACGCCGCCGTGCGCGTCCTTGAACGAGACCTCGACGCCGGGCGGGGCCAGGCGCAGGATGTGCTGCTGCACGAGGTCGATGATCTTCTGCGGGTTCATGTAGGGCACCATGCGACAGGTGATCTTCATGTGCGCCTGGGCCGGGATGATGGTTTTGCCGCCCGGGCCGGTGTAGCCGCCCCACATGCCGTTGAGCTCGAGCGTCGGGCGCGCGCCCTTGCGTTCGTTCGGCGTAAACGCGGGATCGCCGAACGCCTGCAGTGCGCCGGTTTCGTTCACGATGTCCTGCGGGCCCCACGGCACCTGCGCGATGTCGGCGCGTTCCTCCGGGCTGAGCACGCGCACGTCGTCGTAGAAGCCGGGCACGGTGACGCGCCCCTCGGCGTCCTTGAGGCCGGCGATGATCTGCGCCAGCGCGACGAGCGGGTTCTGCACGTTGCCGCCGTAGTGGCCGGAATGCACGTCGCGCGCCAACGCCTTCACCGCCACTTCCATCTGAACGATGCCGCGCAGGCCGTAGGTGATCGTCGGACGGTCCAGTGCGAAGAGTGAGCCGTCGCTGATCATGACGCAGTCGCAGGCCAGCATGTCGGCGTGTTCGCGCACGAATTCCGAGAGGTGGCCGCCACCGATTTCCTCTTCGCCTTCGACGATGACCTTTACGTTGACGGGCAGCTCGCCAGTGGCGCGCAGCAGCGATTCGAGCGCCTTGACGTGCGCCATGTGCTGGCCCTTGTTGTCGTCGGCGCCGCGCGCGTAGATGGCGCCGTCGCGGATTTCCGGCTCGAACGGCGGCGACTGCCACAGCTCGAACGGCTCGGCCGGCTGCACGTCGTAGTGGCCGTAGATCAGCACCGTGCGTGCGCCGGGCTTCTTCGTCCATTCGGCATAGACGACCGGGTGGCCGGGCGTCGGCATCACGCGGGAATCGAGGCCGATGCCGGCGAGGTGGGCGGCGAGCCATTCCGCGGCGCGCTGCACGTCGCCGTTGTGCTCGGGCTGTGCGCTGACGCTGGGGATGGCCACGTACTTCAGGAGATCGTCGAGAAACGCATCGCGGTGTTCGCGCGCATAGCGCAGGGCTGCTTCGCTCATGCGCGGAATTGTACGAGGCGACGCCGACGGTCGGCCTGTGGGCCCGGGCGGTGGATGCCTCACGCACTTCATGCGACAATGCCGCTCCATGTTCTTGCGCAGATTGCATTTCTATTTTCTATTCGCGATTTCGTGTGTTGCTCTTGCCGTGATTGCGATGCCGTCGCAGTTTGTGCGAGCGCAGTCGTCGGATGCACTTTGGGAGGACGCCGCCGGATCGTTCGCGAGTTCTTCGGATGTGCGCGACATTGTGCCGGATCAGTTTCGGCTGTTGGCATTGAACGCAGTGAGCCTGGCCGGTGTGCTCGATGCGGAACAGGTGCAGAAACGGGTCATTCGGCTGCCGATGCCCGACGGATCTTTTCGGAGCTATGCGTTCGTGGCCTCCGACGTGATGGCGCCGGAGCTGGCGGCGGCGAATCCGAGCGTGCGCGCCTACAGCGGCCGCGGCATCGACGATCCGAGAGAATCGGTGCGCTTCGAGTGGACGCCGACGGGCTTTCATGCGCAGGTGCTCTCGCCGATTTCCGGCACGGTGATGATCGACCCATATCGCCGGGGTGATGTCGTGCTGCACATGAGCTATTACCGCAGCGACCATACGCAGAAGATCGGAAGCGAAAAATGGTTCTGCGGCGTGGACGAGAACATGACGACCGCAGAGGTGGCGAAGGAACTCGGCACGATCAGAGTCGCTGCGGCAAGCGGCACACAGCTGCGTCGCTATCGTCTGGCGCTGGCCGCCACCGGTGAGTACACGGCATTTCATGCGGGATCGGCGACGACCGACGACGACAAAAAGACGAACGCGCTGGCGGCGATGGTGACGACGATGAATCGTGTGAACGGCATCTTCGAAACCGAAGCCGGCATCACGATGCAGATCATCGCCGGCAACACATCGCTGATCTATACAGACGGCGCGACAGATCCGTACTCGAATGAGGATGGCGGCGCGATGTTGTCGCAGAACCAGACGACCGTCGATTCGGTGATCGGCAGCGCCAATTACGACATCGGCCACGTGTTCAGCACCGGCGGCGGCGGTGTCGCGTGGCTGAATTCGCCCTGCAGCGCATCCTCGAAGGCGAAGGGCGTGACGGGATCCTACGCGCCCATCGGCGACGCATTCGACGTCGACTACGTGGCGCACGAGATTGGGCATCAGTTCGGGGCGCTGCATACATTCAATTCGACGAGCGGCGCATGCAGCGGCAACCGCAGCGCATCTGCTGCGTACGAGCCCGGCAGCGGCACGACGATCATGGCGTACGCTGGCATCTGCTCACCGGAAAACCTGCAGCCGAACAGTGATCCGTATTTCCACAGCAAGAGCTTCGACCAGATGGTGGCGTTCAGCGTGAGCGGCAACGGAAATACGTGTGCGTCCACGTCGGCGACGACGAATACGCCGCCGGTCGTCGAGGCCGGGCCGTCGTACGTGATTCCGGCGCGCACGTCGTTCGCGTTGACCGGCAGCGCCACGGACGCCGACGGTGATGCGCTGACGTATCAGTGGCAGCAGTACGATCTGGGCAATTCCTCGAATTCTGCGGCGACGACGACGGCCGACGATGGGACGCGCCCGCTGTTTCGCGTGTTCAATCCGGTCGCTGCGCCGATTCGCCACTTCGTGAAAATCACCGACACGCTGGCGCGGACGAGCTCGTACGGAGAATCGCTGCCGACGACGTCGCGCACGATGAACTTTCGATTGATCGCACGCGACGGTCGCTCGGGTGTGGCGTACGACTCGATGAGCGTGCAGACCGTGGACACCGGCTCGTCGTTCGTCGTGTCGCGTCCGTTGACGGGCACGACTTGGGCGGCTGGGGCGCTCGGCGACGTGGAATGGAACGTGGCCGGCACCACGGCGGCGCCGATCTCGTGCGCGAGCGTCGACATTCTTCTCTCGCGCGACGGCGGCTATACCTGGCCGTATACGTTGTCGACCGCTACGCCCAACGACGGCATGCAGGTCGTCACGATGGTCGGCGATCCGACCACGCAGGCGCGCATCAAAGTGGCGTGCAGCGGCAATATTTTCTATTCGGCGTCGCATCCGAATTTCACGGTGACGTCGGGCTGGTATCTGGCTTCGGCCGTGCCGTCGGAAGGCCCGGCGGCGGGCGGCACGTTGGTGACGCTGGA
>JBIIIA010000061.1:0-12447 GCA_044235195.1 Thermoflexales bacterium | reverse complement strand
AAGCGGCTCGATCCGCTCGACGTGCTCGGTTCGCTGACCGAGATCCGGCGCCAGACGTCGGTGACCGAAGACGGCCTGCCGGAGAAAGGCAGCCTGCGCAGCGCGCGCGTGGTGCTGCGCGGCGTGACGTTCATTGCGCCGCTGCGCGTGCCGGAAAAAGACGCGGAAGCGATGGCGCTGCTGGCGGCGTGTGTCCGGGCCGTGCGGCGCGGCGGGCTCGGCCGCAACCGCGGGCGTGGCCGGCTGCGCGTGCGCCTGCATCGGGATGGCGGCGACGCCACGGACGAGCATTTCAAGACGTTCACCGCCCTCGTCGGCGGGAACGACAAGGGAGGACACTGATGCGCTGCTTGACGATCGATGTGACGCTCGAGGAACCGGTGCTGTGCACGCAGCTCGACGGCGAGCCCAACAGTGCGCGCACGTTCGGGTTCGTGCCCGGCTCGGTGCTGCGCGGCGCGCTGGCGGCGGCGTTCGCCGTCGAGAAGGGATTGACCGAAGACGGCGCGCTGCTCGGCGATGACGATGCGCGTGTGGCTTTCTTCGGCGCAGACGTGCGCTATCTGAACGCATACCCGCTCGTGGGTGGGGTGCGCGCGCTCCCGGCTTCGCAGGCGTGGTTTCGCGACAAGCACAAACAGCGCGCGGTAGGACACGAGGCGCCGATCTACGACGTGTTCGTCGCACCGACCAGCGACGCCAACAAGCGCATCGCCGGCGACGACGACACCTTCGCCGTGCGGTCCGGCGACGAAGTGCGCCTGCACACGGCGAAGCGCCAGGTAGCGATTCACACCATGCGCGACCGCGTCGCCGGCCGAGCGCGGACCGACTCCGGCGCGGTGTTCCGCTACGAGGCGCTGGCGCCGCGCCAGACGCTGCGCGCGCACGTGCTGGTCAGCGAGCGCGGGGCGGAGATTCTGAAGAATCTCCTCGGCGACGGCGCGGCGATCGCGCTCGGAAAATCGCGCACAGCCGGCTACGGGCGTGCGCAGGCGAAATGCGTGTCCGACGCTGCGTCGCTCGACGGATGGAACGAACTCGGTGATCCTGTGGCGAGCGCGGCAGCCGACGGCAAATGGCGGCTGACGCTGCTGAGCGACGCGCTGCTGCGCGACGCCGGCGGCCGCCAGAGCGCGAGCGGGGACGCCGTGAAGGCGGCGCTGGCCGACGCGCTCGGCGTCGCGGTCGACAAGATCGTGGTGACGCCGCGCTACGTCACGGTGCGCACCGTGGGCGGCTTCAACCGCACGTGGGGTCTGCCGCTGGCGCAGGCGACGGCGGCGCGCATGGGCAGCGAGTACGAAGTGGAGAGCGACGCACTCACGGCGGAGCAGGCGCGGCAGCTGGAACAGCACGGCATCGGCGAACGGCGCGCCGACGGCTTCGGCCGCATCGCGCTGCGCCCGGCGGGCGGCGCGGCTACGTTGGCGGAGACGAAGGGCGGCGAAGCGGCATCTTCGAAGAAAACATTGGCAGTGGACGCGCCGGGAAGGAAGACGGCGGAGGTGATGCTCGAACGCATGCTGCGCCACATGCTGGATCGCAAGGTGACCGAGAAGGCGCTGCAGATCAGTGAATACGTGAAGCGTCCGACGGTGAGCCAGCTCAAGCGTCTGCAGGCGATCGTGCGCAACGAACTGACGGAGGTCGTGCGGGCGAACGGTGAATCGGTGAAGGTTGCGAAAGCTGGGGAATCCACTGTGCGCTTAAAAAATTACATGACGCATCTCGGTCAGCGGCCGAGCATCAAGCGTCTGTTCGACGCCGGTCGGCTGCCGACGGTAGTGAAATCCGGCGCATCGACCGCCAGCCTGAACGAATGGCTGGATCATCGCTTCAGTGAAAACGACGATGAAATCGATACGCTGTTGGGTATGAAGGACGAAAAATTGCCGGAGATCGGCGGCGTGCAGGCGAAGATGACGACACATCTGCGACGCGAGTATTCGCTGCGGCTGGTGCATGCAGTGCTGGGTCTGGCGGCGAAGAACAAGCGCCGCAGCGGGGAGGAGCGACGATGAGCGAGGGCAACGGGACGAACGAAACGAAGGCGATGTGGTCGGCGTCACAGTCACGCGGAATCGTGAAGCGCGTGGTGGTGACGGCCGACCTGGTGCTGCGCAGCCCGGCGCGCCTGGGCAACGGTGACGCCGACGACTTGACCGACATGCCGCTGCTGATCGACGCACAGAGCGGCAATCCGCTGCTGCAGGGCACATCGCTGGCGGGGGCGCTGCGCGCACATCTGCGAAGCGTGTGGAAGGACTGCGACGATGCTGCGCTGTTCGGTGTGCGCAAGGGTACGAACGAGGGCGAGCAGAGCGCGCTGATCGTCGACGATGCCTATGGCGAGAACTGGGGCATCGAGCATCGCGACGGCGTCAAGCTCGATGCGGCCACGCGCACCGCCGAGGACGGCAAGCTCTACGAATTCGACGTGTGGCGCACCGGCACCCGATTTCCGATTCGGCTCGAGCTGCTGGTGCGGGGCGCAAACGAAGAACGAAGTACGCGACTGCAGGAAATGCTCGGCACGGCGCTGCACGGACTGCACGACGGTGGCATCACGCTCGGCGGCCGCAAGAGCCGCGGGCTGGGCATGCTGACGCTCGAGCGTCCATCGGTGACGGTGTACGACCTGCGCACGCCGGCCGGGCTGCTGGGCTGGCTGCGCGACGACGGTGTGCCGGCCGACGGACTAAACGCGCTGGGCGGCAGAAAGCAGGCGGCCCCCGACGAGATGCTCGTGTCGCTCGATATGCAGCTGCTCGACGGCGGCCTGCTGGTGCGCGGCAACACCGGCCGCGACGACGTCGGAGCGGACGCTGTGCAGCTGCAGACGCGTGCAGGCAACAAGGACGAGGCGCTGATTCCCGGAACCTCGCTGGCCGGCGCGCTGCGCGGCCGTGCGCTGCGCATCGCGCGCACGCTGGCGTCGAGCGACGCCGCGGCCGACGCGCTGGTCGACGGCTTGTTCGGCATCATGCCGAACGGCGGCCGTGGCAGCAGCATCGCCAGCAAAGTGCGCGTCGAAGAGGCGATTCTGAAAGATGCCACGACGAACTACGTGCAGAACCGCGTGAGCATCGACCGCTTCACCGGCGGTGCGCTCGACACGGCGCTGTTCAGCGAACAGCCGGCGCTGCCGGCCAAGCCCGAAGCCGGCGCGCAGTTCAACTTCCGTGCGCGGCGTGCGAGCGACGCTGAGCGGGCGCTGCTGCTGCTGGTGGTGAAGGATCTGTGCCTGGGCGACCTGCCGATCGGCGGCACCATCTCGATCGGGCGCGGCCGCCTGCGCGCGCGCGGCGGGAGCATCCGCTTCAACGGAACGAGCGTGGAATTCAAACAGGACGACAAGGGCCGGCTGACGTTCACGAGCGGTGACGCAGCGACGCTCAATTCGCTGGCGAACATCGTCGCGCTGCGCGAGGTGCTGGGCGCGGCGCAGGGAGGAAAGTGACATGCGAAAGATCATGAAGATCACAGCGGTCGAACGAGATGTGCGCGTCGAGGGTGACGTCGTGGCGCAGCTGTGGCGCGAGAGCGTACGGTACGCATTCCTGCTGGCGCACTGCGACGGCGGCGTGGTGTGGGGGCGCGTGGAGAATAGCGCGCTGATCCTGGCACCGGGCGGCGAGGCGCTGCTGACGGCGGCGACGCTGCAGGAAGCGCGCCTGTTCGGTGACGCCGGCGAGCTGCACGTCTGGCGCGTCGGCGACGCAGCGTTTCGCGCGCGCGAGCTGCGCGACGATGCGGCAGCGACGCAAGGCGAGCGCACGTACGCGCAGGCATTCGACGAGTCACAGGTGCTGTGGGGTGATCACTGTGTGCGCGCAGACAATGGCTTCTCGCTGATGGAAGACGGTGCACAGGGTCTGCGGCACTGGGCTCCGGTGACGCTGAGCGATGCAAAGAAAGGCGGCCGCCGCCTGCGGCTGCGCGTGCGCAGCTACGTGGCGTGCGGCGACGACAGCGTGATGCGCGTCGCAGTTTCGCGCCTGGTGAACATCGAGGTTGTGGGAGGCTAAATGGCACACGTCAGCCCGAAATTCCACATTCGCACGGCGAACGCGCCGTACAACTTCGTGACGCTGCCGCCGGCAGTGCTGCGCGCGCGTGCGATCGACGCGGCGTCGCTCGACCGATTCGCCGGGCGTTCCGGCTGGTTCGACTGTGAGCTGTGCGCGGAGACGCCGACGTACATCCGCGGCATGTACACGGCGGCCGATTTCCTTGAGCACGGCACGAAGCGCATGGATCAGCTCAATGAGGAACCGGATGTGCAGCGACGGCGGGCGGAATTCTTCAAGGACGCGCAGGGGCGGCTGCAGATTCCGGCCAGCAGCCTGCGCGGCATGCTGCGCACGCTGTTCGAGATCGGCGTGCACGGCAAGATGAGCCGCGTCAGCCGGCGGCGCATGGCGTTCCGTTCGTTCGAGGCGTTGAACGCAGCGCTGGCGGTGCACTATCGCGGCAAGGTGAACCCGCCGGTGAAGGGCGAGCGCAACACCAGCGTGCCGCAGGTGAAGGCCGGCTACATGCGGCAGCGCGGCGAAGCGTGGTTCGTGCAGCCGGCGCGCACGCTGCGCGGGGCGACGTTCTGCCGCGTCGGCCATCGTGAGCTGGAGGAAGTCAAGCCGCGCTTCCGCAAGGACGACGACCCGACCGTGTGGGTCAAGCCGGGCGAAGTGAAGTTCCAGGAAGTGCGCGGCGGGCTGGTGCGCGTGTGGCTGGCGCGCGCCGAAGACGTATCGGCGAGCGAGGCGCCCGGGTATTACAAAGGGGCGCTGTCGCGCAGCGGCGAGATCGACAAGAAAGCGTCCGAGGTGATCGTATATCCGCCGGACGATGCGGTTTCCGACGAGCAGTGGCTGAAGACCGAGTACACCGTGCGCGACCCGCGCGACGGGCGCGTGCTGCCGATCGACGTCGTCTCCGACTATGAGGCACAGCTGACGCCGGCGCAGCGCAAGATCCTGGGCGAGCGCGGCGTGCTGCACGACGGGCATCCGGTGCTGTACGTCGAGCGCGTGGACGACGGCGGCGCAGCGGTGGTGGACGCCATCGGCCATACCATGATGATGCGCGTGCTGTATCGCTACAGCCCGTACGACCTGCTGCCGGCCGAGATGCGCGATGACGCGGTGCAGGATCTGGCCGAGGCGGTGTTCGGCTACGTGCGCGCGGCCAAGACGACCGACGGGCGCGCGGCGAGCGCCGGGCGTGTGCAGGTGACGCCGGGCGTGTGCCTGTCGACGGCGGCGGAAGCGGAGGCGGCGGCGATCGTGCCGCGCGTGCTCGGTTCGCCGAAGCCGACGACCTTTCAGCACTACGTGCAGCAGAACCAGCCCGACGACATCGGGCAGCTGCGGCACTACGACTCACCGGGCGCGCAGCTGCGCGGCCACAAGCTGTACTGGCACAAAGGGCGTGTGACCGTGAACGACCTCGACGACCCGGCGGCGCTGCGGCCGCTGGATACGCAGCACACCATGATTCGCCCGGTGAAGACCGGAACGAAGTTTCGCTTTCGCGTGCACTTCGAAAACCTGTCCGACCTCGAGCTGGGTGCATTGCTGTGGGTGATGGATCTTGCGCCGACGGCGAGCGCGCGGCGTCTGAAGCTGGGCATGGCGAAAGCGTACGGCGCCGGATCGGTGAGCCTCGACGCCGAGCTGCATTTGATCGACCGCGTGGCGCGCTGCGAGACGCTGCTGGACGGCGATGCGTGGGCGACGGCCGAAATGCAGGCGGATCAGGCGGCGGAGGCGGCGCGTGCGGCATTCCGGGCGGCGCTGCTGAACGACAAGCGATGGAACCGGAGCGGGGCAGCGCGCGTCGAAGATTTGCCGCGCATCCAGGAGCTCCTGACGATGCTGGCGTGGCCGGGGACCGACCACATGCAGAAAGACTACATGCCGCTGAAGACCTTCCGCGGCCGGCCGGTGCTGCCGGGGCCCGGAGACGTCGGCCGCGTGGGGCTGACGCAGGGGCGGCCGGAATCGACGTCGCAGGATGTTCAGGACGTCCCGGCGCCGGTATTGCCGGTGGAAGAGAGGCCTGTGGCAGTCATCGACTTGATTCCGGAAGTGCGCGAGGTGGTCGACGAGAAAGCTGAGAAGCTGATGGAGACGATCAGCGCGCGCGCGATCGTCGAGGGCGGCGAGTATGCGGCCACGATCACGGCGACGACGAAGAAATCATTCGAGTGCCTGTTGGAAGACGGCAAGACGCAGGGCACGCTGGAGCGCGACCTGGCGGTGGGAAACCCGAGCGTCGGCAAGACGGTGCGGGTGAAGGTGCGCAAGATCACGCAGATCGGTGGCTACGTGCTGACGATGAAAGGCGTGAAGCAGGGGTGAAGGGATGAAAGTGCAGCACAAGAATCCGACTGAACACGATCGCACCGCGATCGCGCCGTACAACTTCGTGACGCTGCCGGCGGAAGCTGTGCCGGGTGACGAACGCGCGGCGCGCACGCACGATCGCTACGTCGGTCATTCCGGCTATTTCGAGTGCACGCTGCGCACCTGGTCGCCGCTGTACATCCGCGGCATGATGACGGCGGCGGATTATCTCGATCACGGTCACAAGGCGTTCGCGGACTTGACGGAGGCGCAGAAGAACGAGCGCGCGAAATTCTTCGCGGATGCGCGGCGGCGTCCGCAGATCCCGGCCAGCAGCCTGCGCGGCATGCTGCGCAACGTGTTCGAGATCGTGAGCCACGGGAAGTTCACGCGCGTGACCAATCGGCGTCTGGCATTTCGTTCGTTCGGTAAAGACAACTTGAACGAGCTGTATCGGAATAGGCTGACTCAGGCATCGAAAAAGCAGGAGTTGACGGTTAAGGCTGGCTATATTCGACGAAAGGACGGTGAGTGGGGAATACAGCCGGCACAGATGTTCGACGGTGTGTCGTTCTGCCGCGTGAAGCATGCACAGGTTTGGCCGTTGAAAGAGCAGGTGACGAAAATTCCCGGCGTCAACAATGCACGCTGGATCTACGTCAAACCCGGATCGTATGCGCTGAAGGGCAAGGCACGCACGAAGATGGCGTGGGCGGCCGGTGTGGCGGCAAAGCAGGCTCCGGAGCATGTCAAAGGCGCGTGGGTGAGCACCGGTGACATGAAAGGCAAGAAGTCGGACGCCGTCGTATATCCGATCGATGAAAAAGCGGAATGGCTGCCGCTTGTTTACACGGTAAAGCGCAAGGTCGGCCAGGATGTCGTCGAACAGGAAATCAATGTGGCGGCCGACTACTTGAACCAGGTGTCGCAGGAGCAGAGCAATCTTCTCGGCGACACGGACGGTGCGCTGCGCGAGGGACAGCCGGTGTTCTACATCCTGACCGATCCGGATCCAGTGACGAAGAAGCGCAACGTGATCTTTTTCGGTCACACGATGATGATGCGTTTGCTGTATGCATACAGCCCGCTTGATCTGGTGCCGCAGGTGCTGCGCGACGAAGCGAAGATGGACATCCCAGACGCAGTGTTCGGCTACGTGCGCGGTCGGCGCATGAATGGCGCGGTAGGTGCGGGTGCACAGTCCGGCGCGGGGCGCGTGTCGTTCACGCCGGGCGTGCTGGTGGGGGCGGCCGACGTGCACGTGAATCAGCGGCCGATCACGCCGGCGATTCTGAGTTCGCCGAAGCCGACCACGTTCCAGCACTATCTGGCGCAGGACAATCCCGACGCAATCAAAAGCCTGCGCACGTTCGACGATGCGAATTCGGTTCCGCGCGGGCACAAACTGTACTGGCACAAAGGTCGCATCGGCATCGAGAAGCTGCAGGCAAAAGATACTACGCATCCCAAGCAGCTTACGCGCATCACACCGCTGCGCGACAACGCCGAATTTCGTTTTCGCGTGACGTTCGACAATCTGACCGACGTCGAACTCGGGGCGCTGGCGTGGGTGATGCAGCTGGCGAGCGGCGCGAGCGAGCGGCGCTTCAAGCTCGGCATGGGCAAGGCGCTGGGCATGGGGGCGGTGAGCATCGATGCCGCCGTGCATCTGATCGATCGATCGGAACGCTACGCGACGCTGGTCGATGAAGAAGCGTGGAGCGTCGGCGTCGTTGCATCGGCGCTGGTCGAAGAGCGGATACGTGCAGCGCGTGCGGCGTTCGAATCGGAAATCCTGCGGCGCGGGGCGCTCAACACGAGCGGTGTGAAGGCGCTGGCCGAATTGCCGCGCATTCGGGAGCTGCTGCAGATGATGGCCTGGCCCGGCCCGACGCCGAGCGAGACGCGCTACATGGAGATCGAGCGAAAGGGTGGCTACGGCAAAGTGAACGAGTATCTCAATCGACCTGTTCTGCCGTCGCCGCTGGCGTTTACACCTGCCGTCGTGAAGCCGGCGCAGACGGCACCGGAGGTGAAACCGCCTGCACCGCCGCCACCCGCACCGGTGCCGCCGAAGCAGGCGGAGCCAGTGAAAACGTCGGAGCTGTCGACGACGACATTGCCGCCTCCGCCTCCGCCGCCGAAGCAGACGGCCGACATCGTCACGGTGAAAGTGATTCGCATCGATGCGGGGGCGATCGTATGCGAGGTGCCTGGGCAGGCGGTGGTCGGAAAGTTGCCGCTCTCCGAATGGCGCAGCGGGCCGAAGCCCGAATCGGGCATGGAGCTGCGGGTGCGGGTGATAGGCCAGAGCCAGCGCGGCGAATTCAAGCTCACTACCAAAGGAGTGAAGTAGCCCATGCCACACGCACTTCGCCTGCGGCTGGCGCTCGACGCGGCGCCGGGATTGCCGCGCGACTGCACGATGGCGCTGCATCGCCAGGTGTTCGAGTGGCTGCGCAGCAGCGACCCGGAGCTGGCGCGCACGGTGCACGACAAGGGGCATGTGGCGGGCGTGGATGCCGGTGCGGGCGACGGGCGATTCCCGGTGTTCACGGCGTCGCCGGCGCGGCCGAACGGCGGCGAAGACTACTTCGTCACCGCGCTGCCCGACGGCGACGCCGTGTTCGCGCGGCTGTGCCGCGGCATCGCGGCGTATCCGGCGGTGGAGCTGGACGGCGTGCCGATCCCGCTGGCGGAGGAGCCGGAAGTGGCGGCAGTGCGCAGCTACGCCGACCTGCACGCGCACGCCGAGTCGGTCGATGAAATTCAGATGCGGTTCGTGACGCCGACGTTCTTCACGTCCGACGGCCGCACGGTGTATCCGCCCGATCCGGTGCGCGTGTTCAAAGGCTACGCCGAGCGTTGGAACGCATTCGCGCCGGTCGCACTGCGCATGCCGGATCCGGCGGCGTTTGCGCAGTGGGTGGAGCGGCAGGTGAGCGTGCAGGCCACGCAGTTGCAGCGCACGACGCGCACGCTGCGCAAGGGGACGCGGCATGTGCGCTACGACGGCGTAGTGGGCGAAGTGCGTTACGCCGTGGGAGGGGACTCCGACGGGGAACGCATGTGGATGGCTCGGCTGGCGGACTACGCCGAATTCTGCGGCACTGGGCGCATGGCGGCGCAGGGATTCGGGCAAACGTATCGGCTGGGCGAGGAATAGAACGGCGCAATGCCGTAGGACGAGCGGGGAGGTTTCGCAGCGATGAATTCGTCGGTTTCGTACATCGTGATCGTGGGTTCCGATCTGCATCTGGCGCAGCACGCCGTGGATCTGCTGTGCCGCACGTTGAAGATCGAAAGCATCGAAGAAATCGTCGTGGTGTACGTCGAGCGTGGCGGCCAGGTGCACGAGCTGCCGCCGCTGGCCGACGGCGTTCGGGTGCGCAGCATCGAGCTGATGATGCTGCGCGAATCCGAGGACGGAGACGCGTCGTACTACGGACTGATGCAGCAGATCATCGTGCAGCGAGTTCGCGCGAACCATCGGGTGCATTTGTGCGTCGCCGGCGACGAGCTGGCCGTGCCGGTGGCGGCGCTGCTCGTCGGCTCACGATGCCTGCGCGATAAAGACGGCATGTGGCTGCTGAACGGCCACGCGCATGCCGGGCGCGGCGGCTGGCAGCTGCGCAGCCTGCCGCTGCGCCCGATCGAGCTGCTGCGCACGAACAGCTACGAGCGTCGCTGCGAGTTTCTGGAGAACAGCCTGACGCCGCGCGAGCGCGAAATCGTTCAGCATCTCGTGCAGTCTCGGCTGTCCAATCGTGAGATCGGCGCCCGCATCGGAATCAGCGAACGGCGCGTCGAGAAAACGCTCTCCGAGAGCATCTATCCCCAGCTGCGACGATTCCTCGGCCGCGAGCAGGTCAGCCGGCAGGACCTCGTCGCCGAGTTCGCGATGGTATTCGATATGGGTTTGTCATAAGGAGAAACCTCCCCCTTCGGCGGGGGGGAACCTCCCCCTTCCCTTCATGACGGCGATTCGTACCCTTACTGCGCCAATGGCAGAAGGACGATTCGACCGATTCAGGAGGGAAAGAAATGAGCAAGGAAGAAAAAGACGATCGGCGCGGTGGTTCATCCCGCGTGGTGCATGCGTGCACGGAAGAGGAGATCGACGCACTGCTGCAGCGAATTCGCCGCGACGCGGATGCCGGAGCAGGGTTGACGGCGATGTGGCTGCATATGAAATGCGGAAAGTCGTACGTGCAGATTCCGCTCGATCGTTTGGACGCCGAACGTGAGGCGCCGCCCATGCGTCCACCGGAAGACGACATCGTGCAAGAAGTGCGCACGGCGTTGCAGCGCTATCGCGATCCGGCGCTGCTGGATGCGTGTGCGCTGGCCGGCATGCTGAAGACCGTCGTCGCTGCGCGTGTGGCAGCCGACGGTGAGTATCCGTGCGCGCGTGCGCTGCAGGAGCTGATCGAACGATCGCTCGTGCGCATCGATGCGCGCCCGACGCGCCGATCACTGACCCTGCGCAGCGTGTTCGAGCAGATTTGTCTGTGCGGTCGTTCGCAGGAACGCAGCGCCGAAATTCTGCACGTCGAAGATCGCACCATTCGGCGCGCGATGCAGGAGATGGCGGCTGCACTCGTCAAATATTGGATCGAGACGCATGAACTGGAATAGCCTCGGTCCGCTGTCCGGTTCGTCACTGAGCTGTCCTGTTCGTCGTCAGTGAAATCCTTCATCGTGTCCACGTCGCGCGCGGACAAACGCAAGAAGCGTGCGCGGCAGGAGACAAGGTGAAGATGAACTACTACGGACAGAACGACGAATGGGTGCTCGCAGCGACCGGTGTGGACGGAGACGGGGAATCGGCGCAGCCGGCGCGCCGTTCGCTGCCGCCGCCGAACCCGGGCGCGCTGCTGATCGGCCTGGGTACATCCGGCTGCGGCGTGGTGCAGCGCTGCGTGCGCGACGCCGCGCGCAGCGGCATCGGGCTGCGCGCGGCGTACATCGATTACCCGCAGCCGCCGATGCGCGCACTGCCGGTCGACGTGGATGACGAATCGCCGCTGGTGGCGGGTGAGCCGTTCTGCGCCGTCGGCGAAGTGGGCGACCGCCGCGATCGTGCGCGGCGGTTTTCGCTGCTCGACGAGCGTTACAAAGCCGTGCTGCGCGGGACGCCGGTGTGGGAGGACCGCCGCCTGCAGATCTCCGGCGAAGGCGGCGGCGCGATCGGCGGCGTGACGGCGTTGGACGTCGACCTCGGGCATGAGCGCATCCGCGCATTTCTGAACACACAGCTGCAGCCGCTGCTCGGCATCGAGGGCGGCGAAGACGCCGGCAGCGACTTCCTGCGCATCGCCGGCGGCGATGTGCGGCGCGAACAGGCGGTGCGGCGCTCGACGCAGATTCTTTTCGTGTTCGGTGCTTCCGGCGCCACCGGCAACGCACTCGGCCAGCTGGTTCCCTACTTTGTGCGCGACCTGCTGCGCGAGCGCGACTTCACGCGCGTGCGTCTGATCGGCATGGCGCTCGGCCCGCTGGCGTACCGCGGCTTTACTCCATTCACCGCGTGGAACTACCGCGCGCTGCTGGCCTCGCTCGAACACATGACGCGCGGCGGACAGCATCGCCAGTACCTTGGCCGTCGCATCGACATCGACGCGCCGCCGTACGACGACCTGCTGCTCTTCGACGACGGCGCGCTGAAAACCGATGAGCGTGGGCGGGCGACCGAAGAGGCGTTGAGCGGATTTCACGCGCGCGCGGCGCGCCTGCTGCGCGTGCTGCTCAGCAGCGACGTGCTCGAGCGCGTCGGCGCCGACGACATCAACCACCACCAGCGGCGTGGAGGAGAAGCCGCGGCGGCCGGCATGCGCTGGCTCAAGGCTGTCGATATCGCCAGCGCCGCAGCCGACCGCGACCTGCTGCAGCGACACGCCACGTTCGAACTGCAGGCGCGGCTGCTGTTTGCGATGGCCGAACGCATGGCGGAGTAGGAAGGGAAGAGGGGAGAGGGGAGAGGGGAGAGAATATGAAAGAAGAAAATAATGTGTTCGGGGCGACGACGAGCGGAGCTCACGCCGAGGTTCACGAAGACGACATCGCGGCGGGGCGCGACGTGCTGGCTGCCGCCGAG
>JBIIIA010000060.1:0-12500 GCA_044235195.1 Thermoflexales bacterium | reverse complement strand
CCGACGCCGGCGGCGCGCGCGATTTCCTGCATGCAGACGGCATCGACGCCATGTTCGGCGAACAGGCGCTCGGCGATGGCGAGGATGCGGCGCCGATTTTCGGCGGCGTCGCTGCGTTCGTGGCGCTGGCCGTCGGCACGTGCCGCTGTGGCGAGCCCGCCGGCTGTGGCATCGCTCGTGCCGGTGAAGAGCGGAATGTCGATTCGTTCTGACGCCATAAGAGTTTCCTGAGCAGCGGCGCGCCGATGCTTGACAAGCGGACAGCTGTCCGTTACACTCTTGATTGTAAGCGGACACGTGTCCGATTGCAAGTGGATATAAGGAGGACGAAAAGTTCTCCTATTCGATTTTGATTTTGGAGGAAATGTACGATGGCTTGGGCAATTGACAATTCGCATTCGGAAGTGGGATTCAACGTGCGTCATATGATGATCTCGACGGTGCGCGGCAGCTTTCACAAGTTCAGCGGCGCGGTCGATTTCAACGAGGCCGACCCGGTCGCCAGCAAGGTTGACGTGACGATCGACGTGACCAGCGTCGATACACGCGACGAGAAGCGCGACGGCCACCTCAAGTCGCCGGACTTCTTCGACGCCGAGAAGTTCCCGTCGATGACGTTCAAGAGCACGAAGGTGGAGAAGACCAGCGACACGACCGGCAAGCTGCACGGCGAGCTGACGATCAAGGGCGTGACGAAGCCGGTGGCGCTGGACGTGGAGTATCTCGGCCAGGCCAAGTCGCCGTGGGGCACGACGAGCGCCGGCTTCACGGCGAAGGCGGCGATCGATCGCAAGGACTTCGGCCTGAACTGGAACGTGGCGCTGGAGACCGGCGGCATCCTCGTGGGCGACAAGGTGAACATCGCCATCGAGCTGGAAGTGGTGAAGCAGTAGTCCGTCGGACGAATGTGTGAAGCTGCGCCGAACGACACTCGTCGTTCGGCGCAGCTTTTTTTAGGAGCGTCATGTCTCAAACATCTCCATCAACGGTGCGCACGCCGGACGCGCGCAGAGTCCTCGGCGTCGGCCTGCGTGCGGCGGTGGTCGCTGCGGCGGTGAACACGGTGATCTGGTTCGTGGGGAACATCGTGGATGCGATGAAGGTTCCCGCGCCGGCGCCGGCGATTTTCAGCGTGCTGGGCGTGCTGGTCGGCGGCGTGATTTTTCTGGCGTTGTCGCGCGTGACGTCGAAGGCGCGCACGATTTTTCTCATCGTGAGCGTGGTCTTTCTCGTGGCGTATGCCGCTGCGCCGATTCAGGCGATGCAGGCGCCGCCGATGCCGGGCGGCGAGTCGTTCAACATGGCGACGATGATCGCGACGCAGCTGATGCATCTCGTGGCCGGCGCGGCGGCGATCTGGGCGTATACGCGATTGCGCTGAGACGGGATCATATTCGGTGTAACTACGTGGCGTGCGCGGCTGTGCCTGGTGAATGACGAGCTGCTGCAAAAATATATCTACTGCACTTCGTAGCGCATGTTCGCTATAGTGTTCCGAACCATGAAGAAAACTGTTCGGAATATGCTGATTGGATTTGCCGTGCTGGCGTCGACGCTCGGTGCTGCGGCTGCGCAGGCTCCGACGCCGGGGCCGGTGAGTGCGGGAGCGCTCGTCGAGAAACTGCAGGCGGCGGGGTTGGAGGTGGCCGGTCCGGTGGCGATGGCGCGGGCGGATTACGGCAAGGCGCCGTTCGTGTGCAAGGGAATGAAATTCGTCGTTCCGGCGACCGAGCCGACGGCGTACGGCCGCGCGTTTTACTGCGCGCGCAAAACCGACGCGGATCGTCTCGAAAAGTATTACACGAGCCTGGGTGCGGCCGTGCACGTGCTGGTGCAGAGGCCATTCGTGCTCGTGCTGGACGGGGCGTTGCCCGCCGAAACCGTGGCGGCTTATCGCGCCGCGCTGCCGACAGTCGCCGGTGGGAGCGTCGCCGCGCCCCCTGTGCAGTCGATCAGCGTCACGGTCGAACGGATGGGGTACATGTGGTGGGGGCGGCCGTACTTCATGTACGACCCGAGCCAGCCATGTATGTCGACGGACAATTCGCATTCAGTGCTGATGCTGCAGACCAGTGTGGCGATCACCAACTATTCGCGGACGCAGACGATGCAGGTCGGTTCATGGCGCATGCGGTTTTACCGCCTGAACGGCGAGCCGGCTGCGACGTGCAATTACACGGCGCGTGGCCGTGTGACGAAGGAGCCGCTGAAAAACGACTGGGATCGCGCGGCGGCGACGAGGGCAGCGGAGGACACGCTCGAAGGCCGCGAACTGTTCGGGATTCCTCCGGGGGGCACCGCGAGGCTGGTCTATGCCGTATTCGTCGAAAGCAACGATCGCGTGGCGTACGGAGAGGTCACCGATGCCGTGCTCGGCACGTCGAACCGGATCATGGTGCCGCTGACGCTGACGGTGCCGACGCGGTAGGGGCCGTGGGAACATCATGTGCGCACTCCGTAGCCCAGTTCATGGAAGCGGGTGCGCACGGCGGCCTCGGCGCAGGGAGCGCCTGAAGCGGCTACACTCCGTCGCATGTCGGACGATCCTCCGGCGATAGAGACACGACTATGACCGCAACTTCTTCCTCACGCCGCCGCCTCGCTGCTGTGCCGTTCACCGCCGTCTCGTTCGACGACGCCTTCTGGGCGCCGAAGCAGAAGATCAATCGCGAAGTGACGATCCCGCACGTGCACCAGATGTGCACAGACACGAATCGCTTCTCGGTGTTCGAGCTGAACTACACGCGCAAGCCGCCGTACAAGATCGTCGAAATTTTCGGCGACAGCGACCCGGCTAAGTGGATCGAGGCGGTCGGCTATTCGCTGGCGACGCATCCGGATCCCGAGCTCGAAGCGCTCGCCGATCGTGAGATCGATCGCATCGTGGCGGCGCAGGAGCCGAGCGGATACCTGAACACGCACTTTCAGGCGATCCAGCCGGAGATGAAATGGAAGAACCTGCGCGACTGGCACGAGATGTACTGCGCCGGCCACATGATGGAGGGCGCCGTGGCCTACTATCAGGCCACCGGCAAGCGCAAGCTGCTGGACGCGATGATGCGCTACGCCGATCACATCGCGGCGGTGTTCGGCCGCGGGCCGGGACAGAAGCGCGGCTACTGCGGTCATGCTGAAATCGAACTGGCGCTCGTCAAGCTGGCGAACGCCACCGGCGAACGGCGCTACATGGATCTGTCGAAGTACATGATCGACGAGCGCGGCCAGCAGCCGCATTACTACGACATCGAGGCGCGCGAGCGCGGCGACGATCCGGCGAAATTCTGGTTCAAGAATTACGAATACAACCAGTCGCATAAACCGATTCGTGAGCAGGATCAGGCCGTCGGCCACGCTGTGCGCGCGATGTATCTGTTCAGCGGTGCCGCGGACATCGCGCACGAGTACGACGATCCGACGCTGCTCGAAGCGTGTGAGCGCATCTGGACGGCGATGACCAGCCGGCGCATGTATCTGACCGGCGGAATCGGCCCGAGCCACAGCAACGAGGGCTTCACGCGCGACTACGACCTGCCGGACGAGAACGCGTATGCCGAGACGTGCGCGGCGATCGGCCTGGTGCTCTGGTGCGGCCGCATGTTGCAGTTCAGGGGCGAGGGCAAGTACGCCGACCTGATGGAGCGCGCGTTGTACAACGGCACGCTCAGCGGCGTGTCGCTCGACGGTTCGTACTTCTACTACGAGAACCCGCTCGCCAGCCTCGGGCATCACCATCGCGTGCCGTGGTTCGAGTGCCCGTGCTGCCCGCCGAACGTGGCGCGCACGGTCGCCAGCGTCGGCGGTTATTTTTATTCGACCGGCGCGGCGTCGGACACGCGCGATCTGTGGGTGCACCTGTACGGCCAGAACGCGGCCAAGGTCGACGTCGGCGGGCGTGCGGTGACCGTGGGGCAGGAGACCGGCTACCCGTGGGACGGCAAAATCGCTGTGCGCGTGGACGCCGGTGCGCCGACATCGCTGACGCTGCACCTGCGCGTGCCCGGCTGGTGCGATCGCTGGTCGCTCAAGGTCAACGGTGCGCCGATCGACGCGACGGCGACGAACGGCTACGTGAGCGTGACGCGGGAATGGACGGCGCAGGACGTGCTCGTGCTGGATCTTGACATGACGCCGCAGGCGCTGTATTCGCACCCTTCTGTGCGGCAGGCGGTGGGCAAGATCGCGATCCAGCGCGGCCCGCTGGTGTACTGCCTCGAAGGGGTGGACAACCGGCAGGTCGAACTGTCGCGCATCTCGATCGATCCGGCTTCGGTGGCGTCGATGCAGGTCGAGCATCGCCCGGACCTGCTGGGCGGGGTGACTGTGCTGCGCGGGCCGGCGCAGGTGGTCGACACGAACGACTGGGACGGCGTGCTGTACGGCAATCGTGCGCCGCAGCGCACGCCGGCTGAGATCACGGCGGTTCCGTACTACGCGTGGGACAACCGGCCGCTGGCTGGTGAGATGCGCGTCTGGCTGCGCACGAACTAACGACGAACGAGGTGAACGGTGGATGCAGGGTGCGTCCGCCGTTCACCAGGATCCCCGGATGCATCCGCGCTGTGCTCAGGCGGCCGTCTGCTGTTGAATCGCTGCGAGCGCGTCGTCGGGAGAGAGGCTCGCGCCACGCTGCGCGAGCATGGTGAAATCCTGTTCGCCGAGATGTGCGCAGGTGCTGCTGCGCCATTCTTCGAAGCGGCGGATCGCGTGAAAGTATTCGCCCATGTCGTGGCGGGCGACGAGCGCATCGGCGGCGCCGATCAGCAGCGCCGCATCCGCGGGTGCGGCGGCGGCCAGGCGCAACCCGGCGAGTTCGTAGAGGCCGTGCACGAAGACGAATGGTCGGCTCCAGTCGCTGGCGAGGCGCAGGCCGGCGATGATCTTGCGCTGTGCCAGTTCGACTTGCCCGTTCTCGCGGGCGATGCGGGCGAGCGAATGCAGCGCGATGCCGATGCCGCTGCGCTCGCCGAGTTTGAGAAAGGAATCGAGCGCTTCCTCCCAGTACGCGGCGGATTGTTCGAGCTGACCGCGCGCCTGCGCCACTTCGCCGAGATGAGCCAGCGACCATGCGATGTCGCGCGGGCCGCCGATGCGTCGGAAGGTCGCCAGCGCTTCGGATTCGAAGCGTTCGGCCTCCTCGTAGCGCCCGGATTCGGCGCAGATGATCGTCAGCGTATGGTGGGCGAAGGCGGTGCCGCTTCGGCTGTCGACGGCGAGGAATTGCGCCAGACCGGTGCGTACGCAATGTTCGGCGACGTCGAAGCGGCGGATTTTGCCGAAGATGTGCGCCTGCGCCAGGTCGCAGCGAGCGTGCGCGCTGCGGTGGACATCGCCGAGCGATTCGAAACGGCGCACGGCGTCTTCGTAGCGGGCGATGCACGCATGCTGCGATTCTCCGTCCCATAAGGACAGCCACGCGGCGACGTGCACGGCGCGCGCGATGAGATCGTCGATGCGCAGCGTTTCCGCGATGTGCAGACATTCATCGATGTAGCGGCGGCCGCGGGTGAAGTCGTCGCGGCAGGCGCACACCGTGCCGGCGGCGAGCAGCGCACGGGCGCGTTCCTCCGTAGGAGACAGATCCAACAGCAGCACCTGTTCGAGCAGGTGAAACCCTTCCGTCATGCGGCTGCGCTTCTGCCAGAATTCGCACAGTGCGCCGGCGAAGCGCTGCGCATCGTGCGGGGAAGTTCGCATGAGCGAAAGCAGCACGCCGCTCACTTCGTCGAAGCGCTCCTCGAGTTCATCGAGCTCGGCGTGCTGCACTTCGTCCGGGTAGCGCTGCGTAGCGTCTTCGGCGATCGCCAGCAGCCGTGCATGCAGATCGATGGGCGGCCGGCGCGCGGCATGCGAACGCGCTTCACACAGAAAAACGTCGCGTTCGACGGCATCGAGGGCGAGTGCGTCGGCGAGCGCATGCGCCATCTGAGTCGAGGGATGGCGCGCGCCGGCTTCGATCTTCCGCAGCGTGACTTCGGCGCATGCCGCCGCTTCTGCGAGCCGACGAAGCGTGAAACTGCGTCGGGTGCGATGCTCTTTCAACAATCTGCCGAAAGAAGATGGGTGCGACGCCATATCGGGAGATTGTATGCGAGGGCATTGCTGGTTGCTATGCCACTCGCTATACTCGGCTCTACTTGGGATCGGGGGCGGCAGTTCGACTGCGGATCGCCGATCCGCCATACACATCATGACTGTTCACATCGACGTTTGGTCCGATTTCGTCTGACCGTTCTGCTACAAGGTCTTCTTCAGTTTGGAGAAGCTCAAGCAGGAATTCGACGTGCAGGTGCACTGGCGTTCGTTCGAGCTGCGCCCCGCCGGGTCGCCGCCGATTCCGCCGGAGTACGCTGCGCGCATCGCCCAGTCTCGTCCGGCGTTCGCCGCCGCCATGAAGAACGACCACGGCGTCGACATCGTGCCGGGGCCGTTCGGCATCGCCGCGCGGCCGTCGCTGATTCTCGACAAGTACGCCGAAGCGCACGGCCGCGGCGCCGAATTCCACATCGCCGTGCTCGAGGCGTATTGGCTGCGCGGCGAGGACATCTCCGATGCGCAGGTGCTTTCGCGCATCGCCGTGGGCGTCGGCCTGCCGGCGGATGCGCTGCCGGCATCGACGGCCGATGCGCAGTACGAGGCGCAAGTCGACGCCGACATCGCGCAGGCGCGCGCGTACGGTTTGAGTGGCGTGCCGGCGACAGTGTTCGCTGGGAAGTACCTCGTGTCGGGCGCGCAGCCGTATGCGTACTTCGCCAGCGCTGTGCGCAAAGCGGCGGGCGGGTAGCGTTTCAAGGCACTCGCATCGCCGAATTCGACACAACGTACACCTATGAAGACAATGCGCACCCTGCGGCGCGCGATGATGCGCGGGCTGACGGAAATACTGCCGCGCACGCCGACATTCGACCGGCTGGCCGGGCTGCCGGGCTTCTACTCACGCCATCGGCGGCTGCCGCGCCGTCCGGATCATCCGCAGGCGTGGATCTCGGACATCGTGTTCGCGCGGGCGTGCTCGGACGGATGGACGGCGCAGCAGCGTCGCTGCATCGACAAAGTGACGGCGGTCGACGAAGCGCGCGCGGCGGCGCCGGAGCTGCGCTTCGCGCAGCGGCACGCGGTGCTCGACGTGCCGGCGAGCGCGACGCTGCGTGATGTGCAGGCGATGCTGGCGCCGTACCTCGGGCGGCCGCTGGTGGCGAAGCCGGCGCACAGCTGCGGCGGGGTGCTCTTCCTCGAAGAAGCGATCACGGCGCAGCAGTGGAGCGCGTTTCATGTGCGTGCCACGCGCGATTATTACGAGCTCAGCCGCGAAAGGCAGTATCTTGGTCTGCCGCGCAGGATCATCGTCGAAGAGCGGTTGGGCCGCCCCGGAGAATCTTTCTCCGATTACAAGGTGTACTGCGCATTCGGAGAAGTGCTCTCAATCTGCATTGTGCAAGACAACTTGAACCGCGATGGATATCGCAGTCGATACTTCTGGCTGCCGCAGTTCGAGCCGATTCCCTATGGTCTGCCGATATCCGCAACGGTCGCAAGCGGCAAAACGCACCCGTTTCTGCCCGATGACATCGCGCGTCCGCGCTGGCTCGCCGAGATGATCGAAATTGCTGCACGCCTTTCCGCTCCGTTCGATCATGTGCGCATCGATTTTTACGATGGGCCGGACGGACCTTATTTCAGCGAATACACGTTCACACAGAACGGCGGGCGTGCTCCTTACCTTGCGCTGGCGCTGAGTCAGCGCCTGGTGCAGGCGCTGCGACAGTCTCGCCGGCACGCTTAATTGCGCAGCGTCGTCCGCGCCCGCTCCACTTCGAAGCAGGCGTATGCGTTGTCGCGCATCCAGCGCTGCGCCAGGCGAATGGCCTGCGCCTCGCCGAGATATCCGGCGTCGATCTCCGCCTGCAGCGCGCGTTCGAGGCCGCGGCGCGCCTGCCACGCGTACGCCACCGTGGCGTGCGGCCAGCCGACGTCGCCGCCGAAGATGAACAGTTTGTTGGCCGGCGCCGTGTGCAGGAACCGGCGCACGAACGCTTCGCTGCTCAGCGTGTCGATGCTCCACGCCCAGCACATGTCGGCGTAGACATTGGCGTAGTGTTTGGCCAGCGCGATCACCTCGCCGCCGAACGGGTAGGCCGTGTGCATCAGCACGAAGCGCGTCTGCGGATGCGCCGTGAGCAGCCCGCTCAGGTGCGAGGCGTGGATGCGGTCCATCGGCATGTTGTTGTTGCCGGCATAGTAGCCGGTGTGAATCTTCACCGGCAGCCCGTGCTGCGCCGCGAGCGTGGCGGCGACGCCGAGGCACCAGTCGCCGAGGCACAGCGCATCGTCCTCCGCCAGCGATTCGCCGCGCAGCGACTTCTGCAGCGCCGCTTCGACTTCGCCGTCGGTTCGCGCGCTCCAGCGCAGCGTGCGCTGATAGGCGTGCTGCGACTTCACTGCGATCGCGCGCGGGCCGAAGCGCGCGAAGATGGCCTCGAACGCCGTGCGCAGCGACGCGGCGTCTTGCGGCTCGACGCCGCTCATCGCGTGGACGTCCTGCGCGGTCACGCGGCCGTTCACGAAATTCGCCCACGAAATGTCGTAGAGAAAAAACTCCGGGCCGCTTTCGTCGCGCTCGACGGATGTGGTGAACGCATCGATCTGCACGTGGTCGAGGACGGCGACGTCGCGCAGCAGGCGCAGCCGTTCGCCGGGCTTGTGCATGGCGAGCGCCGCCGGCGCCGCCGCCTCGATCGCGTCGGCCGTGAGCTCCTCGATGCCGAAGAGCTGCGACGCGACGCGGCGCACGCCTTCGCCGTAGCTGGTGAACTGCACCGCTTCCCATGCGGCGCGAATGCCTGCGAATCGCCCGCGCAGATCCGGGTCGTTCTGATCGGCGAGGCGTTTGATCGCCGCCGGCGATGCACCGGCGGCGACGAGGTCGGCGACGATGTACCAGTCGAACAGGCTGTTCAGAATGTCCGGGCCGCGCTCGACGAACTCGCGTTCGCTGCGCAGATGCTCGTGGGTATCGACCATCGGTGTCGTGCGGATGAAATGCGCGAGTTCGCTCATGGCGGGGACTGTAGCAGAGCCTGCGGCGCTACACTAGCGCGTCTTCGCATTCACCATGTCGATCGATCCTCCGATTTCGTATTACGGCTGGCGGCCCGGTGCGCACACGGTGCACGGCAACGTCGTCGTCTTTCCCGCAGTGCACAGCCCGCAGCTGGGCAACGCGCGTCCCGTGGCGGTGTATCTGCCGCCGATGCACGGACTCGGTGCGCGGCGCTATCCCGTGCTGTACATGCACGACGGGCAGAATTTGTTCGATCGCGGCACGAGCACGCTCGGGATCGAATGGGGCGTCGACGAGACGATGCAGGCGCTGGCGCGAGACGGACTCGAGGCGATCGTCGTCGGCATCTGGAGCGGCGACGATCGGCAGCGCGAGCTGTCGCCGTTCGGCGACGGCTGCGGCGAGGCGTATCTCGAATTCGTGGTGCACACCGTGCGGCCGCTCGTCAATCGCACGTTTCGCACGCGGCGCGAACGACGGCACACCGGCATCCTCGGCTCGTCGATGGGCGGGCTGATCAGCACGTATGCCATGCTGCGTTACCCGGAAATTTTCGGCATGCTGGGCGCGTTCAGCCCGTCATACTGGGTCGGCCGTGGGGCGATCTATCGGATGCTGCGGGAACGACGACCGCCGCCCGGCCGTGCGTATTTCGACAACAGCGCACACGAGACCGATGCGCGCCGCATGTTCAATCATTTTCGGCGCTTCGGCTACACGCCCGAGGTCGATCTGCGCTACGTCGAAGACCCGGACGGCGCGCACGACGAATCGGCGTGGGCGGCGCGCTTCCCGGGCGCGGCCCGGTTTTTGTTGGGGGATCGGTAATTGGCGGGCGGCGCGGGGGCGATCCCCCGGGGTGGGCGATCCCCCGGGGTGGGCGACCCACCGGGGTGGGCGACCCACCGGGTCGCCCCTACGGTGGGGGATCGGTAATTGGCGGGGTCGCGGGTGGGCGACCCACCGGGTCGCCCCTACGGTGGGGGATCGGTAAAATTCGCGCATGTCCCGACTTTCACTTACAGATCGCATCGTCCTGATCACCGGCGCCAGCAGCGGCATTGGGGAAGCCACCGCGCGCGCGTTCGCCGCCGAAGGTGCGCGGCTCATCCTGGCGGCGCGCCGCAAGGACCGCCTCGACAAGCTGGCCGCCGAACTCGGCGTGCCGTGCCTGACGCTCAAGCTCGACGTCACCAAGCGCAAGGAAGTCGAAGCGGCGCTTTCGAACCTGCCGGCTGAGTGGAGCGAGGTCGACATTCTGGTGAACAACGCCGGCCTTGCGCTCGGCGCGGCGAAGTATCAGGACTACGACCTCGATCACGTTGACGCCATGTTCGACGCGAACGTGAAAGGGCTGTTGTATTGCACGCGCCTGATCCTGCCCGGCATGATCGCACGCAACCGCGGCCACATCATCAACATGGGCTCGGTCGCCGGCCACTACGCGTACCAGAACGGCACGGTCTACTGCGCCACGAAGGCGGCGGTGAAGACGATCACCGAGGCGCTCAAGCAGGACCTGCTGGGCACGCCGGTGCGCATTACGTCGATCGACCCGGGGATGGTCGAGACCGAATTCAGCGTGGTGCGCTACGCGGGCGACGTCGAGCGCGCGAAGAAAGTCTACGAGGGCATGCAGCCGATGAGTGGCGACGACATCGCCGAGATGATCGTGTTCGCCGCCTCACGCCCGGCGCACATCAACATCAATTTCATGGTGGTGATGTCGACGTATCAGAGCACGCCGATGACGGTGTATCGCGGGGAGCTGGGGAAGAAGCAGTAAGAAAGTAGATAGTGGATAGTAATAGTGGATAGTCACTATCCACTATTACTATCCACTATCTACTCTCATCAGCGCGCGAGCGCCACGGCCTTCTGCGCCGCCTCGGCGGCGGTGTTGAAGGCGAAGAGGCCGGCGCCGGCGAGGATGCGGTCGCCTTCTTCCTTGTTGGTGCCGGTGATGCGGGCGACGAACGGCACGGTGGGCTTGATTTCGTCGATGGCCTGCACGATGCCGCGGGCGACTTCGTCGCAGCGGGTGATGCCGCCGAAGATGTTGAACATCACGACCTTCACCTTCGGGTCGGCCAGGATGATGCGCAGGGCGGCGGCGACCTTGTCGGCCTTGGCGCCGCCGGCGACGTCGAGGAAGTTGGCCGGCTTGCCGCCGAAGTGCTGGATGACGTCGAGCGTGGCCATGGCCAGGCCGGCGCCGTTGACGAGGCAGCCGATGTCGCCGTCGAGCGAGACGAAGTTGAGGTCGGCGGCGCGCGCCTTCTTTTCGGCCTCGGTGTCCTCATCGGGATCGCGCAGCGGCTCGAGCTCGGGGTGGCGGAACATGGCGTTGTCGTCGATGACGATCTTGCCGTCCAGCGCCATCAGCGACTTGCCGTCCGGGCGCGCCTCGTTCTTCACGAAGGCCAGCGGGTTGATCTCGGCGAGCGAGGCGTCGTTGTCGACGTAGACCTTGGCCAGGCCCTTGGCGATCTTGATGAAATCCGCCCAGTGATCGCGCGAGAGCCCGATGTGCACGGCGACGTCGCGCGCGACGTGATCCGAGAGGCCGACGAACGGATCGACGGGCACCTTGACGATTTTCTCGGGCGTGGTGGCGGCCACCTCTTCGATGTCCATGCCGCCGGCGGCGCTGGCCATCAGCACGGCGCGGCGCGACGAGCGGTCCATCACGATGCCGAGATAAATTTCGCTCAGGATGTCGGCGGCCGGCGTGACGAGCACCTTGCGCACCGGGAATCCCTTGATATTCAGCGCGAGGATGGACTCGGCCTTCTCCGCAGCGACGTCGGCGTTCGGGCAGAACTTCACGCCGCCGGCCTTGCCGCGCCCGCCGGTCAGCACCTGCGCCTTGACCATCACCGGGCCGCCGTAGCTGCGCGCCGCATCGCGGGCGGCTTCAGGCGAGAACACCACGGTCCCCGCGGGCGCCGGGATGCCGTACTTGGCGAAGATTTCCTTGGATTGATATTCGTGCAGCTTCATGATTTTTTTCTCGGGGAGTATTGTAGTGGGGGGGGAAAGAGAGCAGATAGCAGATAGTGATAGTAGATAGTGGGCAGGCACAACTATCACTATCCACTTCTTCACAGCGTCTTCGCGTACGACTCCGCCAGCGCCGCGGCGCGCGCGGCGAAGGCGGCGACGGGCATGGCCTTGAGGTCTTCGCCGGAGCGCAGGCGCACGGCGACGGAGTCGGCTTCCTGTTCTTTGTCGCCGACGACGAGCATGTAGGGGATCTTCATGGCCTGCGCCTTGCGAATCTTGTTCTGCATGCGGTCCGGGCCGTCGTCGATTTTCACGCGCAGGCCCTGCGCGGTGAGGCGGCGTTCGACCTGGCGGCAGAACTCGACGTGACGGTCGGCGATGGGCACGAGCTGCGCCTGCACCGGGGCCAGCCACAGCGGGAACGCGCCGGCGAAGT